>JBEQUD010000478.1:0-3315 GCA_040349235.1 Acidobacteriota bacterium | reverse complement strand
CTCGAGCCGGCGCGCGTGGCCGCGCTCCAGTCCAGCCTGCCTGAACTGCCGGCGGCGCGCCGGCAGCGCCTGATGACCGTGCACGCACTGAGCGTCGCGGATGTCGTCACGCTCACACAGGTGGCGCCGGGGCTGGACGCCTACCTCGAGGAGACGATCGCCCACGGTGCGGACGCCAAAACAGCAAAGAACTGGTTGCTCGGAGTGGTCCGCGCCAAGATGAACGAGCACGGCTTCGATACGGCCGCCCGTCTGCGCGAACGCCTCGAGCCGGCGCGGCTCGCGGGCCTGTTGGGGCTGGTCGACCAAGGGCACCTCAGCGGCTCGCTGGCCAAGGACGTGTTCGAGAAGATGTTCGCCTCGGGGCGAACCGCCAGCGAGATCGTCGCAGCGGAAGGGCTGACGCAAATCGATGACGACGGGGCGCTTGCCGCGCTCGTCGCGGACGTGCTCGCCCGCCACGGAGACGCCGTCGCGATCTACCGAGGGGGAAAGACCACCACGTTCGGCTTTCTCGTCGGTCAGGTGATGAAGGCCGGCGGGGGAAAAGCGAATCCCAAGCGGGTCAACGATCTGTTGAAGCGCGCCCTCGAGGGGTGAGGTAGAGGTGACGTCGTTGATCGAAACGCGCCACCTGTCCAAACTCTACAGCCGGGGCGTGTACGCACTCCGCGATCTCACCTTGACGATCGACAAGGGCGAGTTCCTGTTCCTCACCGGGCCGAGCGGCGCGGGGAAATCGACCCTGCTCCGGCTGCTGTTACGCCAGGAACTGCCGAGCGAAGGCGAGCTGCGCGTCGGGGGCCGCGACCTCGCGGGCCTGACGGCGGCCGAAACCCAGGGGTATCGCCGCACCGTCGGATTCGTGTTCCAGGATTTCCGGCTGGTCCCGCGGTTTACCGTGTTCCAGAACGTGGCATTCGTCATGCGCGTATTGGGCGTTGCCAGCATCATCCAGCAGCGCAAGACGTTTCAGGTCCTCAAGTGGGTGGGACTGCAGCACCGCATGCATGCGTATCCGCCCGAGCTGTCTGGTGGGGAACAGCAGCGCGTGGCGATTGCCCGTGCGCTGGTCAACGACCCCCAGCTGATTCTCGCCGACGAACCGACGGGGAATCTCGACCCCGATCTGTCCGGCGACATCATGAACCTCTTCCGCGAGGTCAACGCGAGGGGCACGACCGTCGTCGTGGCCACGCACGACCGCGAGCTGATTCGCCGGGTGGGCCGGCGTGCGGTGACCCTCGACCACGGGCGCCTCGTGGAGGTCGCGTGATGCGGGCCGTGCGGTACTCGGTGGACGAGGCACTGGCGAGCCTCTGGCGGAGCCGGCAGTCGGCGATGCTCTCGACGGGGACGATCGCGCTCGCGCTGTTCGTGCTCGGCGGCTTCCTGATCGGGACGACCAACCTGCAACGCCTGGGTGCCGAATGGAGCAGCCTCGCGGAGCTGTCGGTCTACCTGAGGGACGACGTGACCGAGGCCGAACAGCACGCCGTGGACACCGCCCTCGCGTCGAGCGCGATCGTCGAATCGCGCGAGTACGTGCCGAAGGCGGCTGCGCTCGCGCGTTTCCACCAGACATTCGGCGAGTTGGCGGATTCGATGGATTCGCTCGGCCGTAACCCGCTGCCCGCGTCGTACGAGGTGCGCCTGAAGCCGGTTCGCGCCGACGCCGAGGTGGAGGCGCTCGCCGCGGGGCTGCGCGGCGCGGCAGGCGTCGCCGACGTCCGGTACGACCAGCAATGGCTGGCCCGGCTGCGTTCAGCGATCGCGCTCGTCGGCCGGGTCGGCCTGCTCGTCGGCGCCGTCTTTTCGCTTGCGGCGTCGCTGACGGTCGCGGCGGTGGTCCGCCTGACGCTGCTCGCGCGGCGGGACGAACTCGAGATCATGCAGCTGGTCGGCGCGCCCGCCGCGTACCTGCGTGGGCCGTTTGTCATGGAAGGGATCCTGCAGGGCGGGATGGGTGCGCTGGCGGCGCTCGTGGCGTTGGGCGTGACGTTTGTCGCGCTGCGGGCCCGCTACCTCGCGCCTCTGGCTGCGGCGCTCAATCTGTCCGCGGTCCATTTCCTCCCGTGGGAACTGTCCGTGCTGCTGGTCGCCGGCGGCATGCTCGTCGGCTGCGTTGGCGGGGTGGTTGCCGCCTGGAGCCGGTAGGGCAGGCAGGCTTACGCAATCTTGACACCCGTTTTCGCCCGGCACTAGACTGGTGGGTAGCGTTCCAGTACAAGTTGAGGATCTGCATGCCACGATTCGTGACCGCTTCGAGGCCGACCAGTGCGCAGCGCCCGCTCATCGAGTTCTACCGAGAAGAGTTCCTCAAGCACCGCCGCTGTCTACAGGAACAGCGCCCCTACTACTCGGAAGACGCCATCACCGACGTAGAGCAGGCGCTGACCCGCATCATCAAGGAACTCGAACATCTCTCCATCCAAGACAACGCCCCCCAACTCATCAGCGCGCTGCTCAAGAAATTCGATATCGTGACGGGATTGTCCGCCTGGTCCGATCCCACCCAGACACACTGACCTGTGCCGGGCCACGCGTGTGACGGGGCCGTCCCCTGCGCGGCCCGCTGTCGTCGGCCTCGGCCCGTTCGGTGGCTCCCCGGCTGTTCTGGGCGCCTAGCTTCCACCCCATGCTGTCACGCGATCAAATAGTCGCTCTTCTGCGCGAGCGCGTGCACCATCCCGCGGGCATGCGCGAAATCCTCCAGCTGCTCAAGATACCGCGCGAGGAACACGCGGCGTTCAAGCGCCACATCAAGGAGCTCGTCACCTCGGGGGAGCTCGTCCAGATCCGGGGCCTGCGGTTCGGGCTGCCCGAGAAGATGGACCTTTACGTGGGCCGCCTGCAGACGCACCCGGCGGGGTATGGCTTCGTTGCGCCGGACCGCCCGCTCGACAGCGGCGGCGACCTGTACATCGCGCCGACCCATCTCGACGGCGCGCTGCACGGCGACCGGGTGATCGTCCGCATCGAGCGGCTCAAGGACGACGGCCGCGCCGAAGGGCGCGTCATCCGGATACTCGAGCGCGGGCGCGAGTCCATCGTCGGCCGCTATCATCGCGGCGAGGCCGGCGCGGGATACGTCGTGCCGTTCGACCGTCGTCTCCTCATGGACGTCGTCGTCCCCGCGGGCCACGAGGGTGGCGCGGAGCCCGGCGAGATGGTCGTCGTCGAGCTGTCGCAGTGGCCGACGCCGACCCGCGGCGCGATCGGCCGTGTCGCCGAGGTCCTCGGCGACATCGATGCGCCCGGCGTGGACACCGAGATCATCATCCGGAAATACGGGCTCCCAGATGCCCACGGCGC
>JBEQUD010000469.1:0-4337 GCA_040349235.1 Acidobacteriota bacterium | reverse complement strand
CGAGGCGTTCGCCCAAGGTCAGCCATCCGACGATGTGTACAGCCGCACGCTCGCGGAAATCCGCGAGCAGCTCGTGACGCGCCACCATTTCCCGCTGACGCGCGACGATCTCCACGACATCGAGGTCGTGCTGCACGCCTTCTACGCCATGGGCCCGCAGATTCGCTACTCGCCCATCGGCAGCTCCGGCGGAACGGTTCAACCAACATACGCCGAGCTCATGACGGCGACCGACGAGTCGGGCGCCACGCGGAGCTTCCTGGCGGACGACGCGACCTTCCGGGCGGTCCAGGATTTCGAGCGCCGCAATCTTCTCGTCCCCGTCGTGGGGAATTTCGCCGGCCCCCGCAGCCTCCGCGCAATTGGCCAGTACCTGAAGCGCCACGCGCTGACGGTGTCCGCGTTCTATCTGTCGAACGTCGAGGAATACCTGATCCAGGACGGCATCTGGGGCACCTTTTGCGCCAATGCCGCTACGCTACCCCTGACCCAGACGAGCACGTTCATCCGATCCGTGCGGACCGATGGGCCCACGGGCACGGGTACGGCCTTCCGGTCCCAACTCCGGTCGATCAGGGAAGAGGTGAAGGACTGCTCGGAGACGCCACGGTGGTGAGCTGCTGCCACGAGTCGCGCAGCTGGTCGGCGCGTTCGTAGACCAGCGCCCGGCTCGAGTAGAACTCGTCGAGGAGCAATTCCTTGTCGCGGCGGATCTGGAGTTCCGGACCGGCGCAACACCACAGCATCAGGCAGATGACGCGCGGATCGTCGTCGCTCTGCCAGATGAGGTCGTAATTCTGCAGGTACGGACACCCGACACAGGCCACGATTGGGCTTCTCCGGATTCCGCCACGCCTCGCGTGTATCCTGGCTCAAGGCCCCGGCTCGAGGCCCTGGTTCACGCCTAATCAAGGCCGTGATCGATGCCGGATCGAGCGGGCGGACGACTCCAGTATATCTGATAGAATTCGCCTTCCTCGATCCCGGAGCGCGTGCTCCCCCCTCGACGTACCCGCACGGCCAGGAGGCCCCCCATGGCAGACGCCACTACACAGAAATACACCATCGACAAGGCGCATTCGGAAGCGGTGTTCCAGGTCCGGCACCTCATCACGAAGGTGCGCGGACGCTTTACGGACTTCGAGGGCGCCTTCGAGTACAACGACGCGGCGCACGAGCTGTCCTCGGTGACGTTCTCCATCAACGCGGCCAGCATCGACACCAACGCGGCGGACCGCGACGCGCACCTGCGATCGGCGGACTTCTTCGACGTCGAGCACCATCCGCGCATCACCTTCACGAGCACCAGCATCACCGGCAGCGGCGGCCGCCTGCAGGTGACGGGCCCGCTGACGATCCGCGGCGTCTCGAAGGTGGTCACCCTCCCGGTGTCATACCTCGGCGGCGCCAAGGACCCCTGGGGCAACCTGAAGGCGGGATTCGAGACCGACATCACCCTCAACCGGAAGGACTTCGGCCTCAACTGGAATGCCGCGCTCGAAGCCGGCGGCTTCCTCGTCGGCGACGAGGTGAAGGTGACGATCTCGGTCCAGGGCACCGCGGCGTAGGCGGCGTTCAGGTCGTTGCGATGGCGACGAGGTCGTCCTTCCCGTGGCCGCGCGCGATCGCGTCGTCCATCCGGACCGCAATGGCCGGGAGCACGGCGAGCGGCGCGGACCCGGCAGCCTCGATCATCAGGCGCAGGTCCTTTCGCGCCATCACCAGCTCGAACATCGCGGAGAAATCCCCGCGCGCCATTTTGTCCCCTCGCATTCCGATGGCGTTGCCCGCCTTGAACCGCGAGAACACGCCCACCGCGTCGAGCGGCGCCACGCCGAGCATCCCCGCCATCGCGAGGATGTCCGCGAGCCCCGCGTTGATGACGAAGATCATCGAGTTGCCGAACAGCTTGTAGCAGGCGGCCAGGTCCGGGCGCTCGCCGACGAACCAGACGTCGCCCGTCATGCGCGCCAGCGAGGGCTGCGCCTGCTCGAAGAGCGACGCCGGGCCAGACACCATCATCAGGCCGGCGCCCTCTCGGCACATCTGAGGGGACATGAAGACGGGCGCGTGGAGAAAGCGCACGCCGGCCCCAGCGAGGCGCGCGTGGCGCGCGGCGGTCCCGGCCGGCGACGTGGTCGAGTGATCGATCACGAGAGTGCGCGGCCCGAGATGCGGCGCGATGGCCGCCACCACCGCGTCCACGACACCGTCGTCAGGCAAGGCGATATGCACGCGGCTCGCACCCTGGACCGCCTGCTCCAACGTGGCGGCGACGTGGGCGCCGAGCGGTTCGAGCGCGCGCGCCTTCGCCGTCGTGCGGTTCCAGACCACGACCGAGTCACCCTGGGCGAGCATCCGCTCGACCATCCCGCTGCCCAGGAGCCCCGTCCCCAAGAACGCCACGTTGTCCATCGCCCCTCGCCTCCGTTCCGCCCCGCATGTCGCGGCCGGTCCGCCTGGTGTTTCGTTACAATCTGTCCGTGCCCGTCCGGCCGGCTTCGATCATATTCGCGATTGCGCTGGCCTGCGGAGTCGCGACGCGCGCGGCGGCCGAGCCGCCGGCTTTGCGCTGGGCGGGTGATGCCGAAGGCGGCGCGCCCTTTGTCGAAGCCGACCCGAGCCATCCCGATCGCATGGTGGGCTTCGACGTCGAGATAGCGGCGCTCCTCGCGCGCGGCCTCGGCCGCGCGCCGCAATTCGTCATGGTCACGTTTGCGTCGATCGACCAGTCGATCGCGCGCGGCGACGCCGACATCGGGCTGAGCGGCATCGAAGATACCGCCGCGCGGCGTGCCACGCTGGCGGTGACGATTCCCTACTACGAATTCCGCGAAGTGCTGAGCGTCCGCGACGCCGACGCCGGACGGTTGCGAACCCTCGCCGACCTGCGGGGGAAACGCGTGGCCACGCTCGGCGGGACGATTGCCTACGACATCCTCCTGCGGGCGGAGCGCGACTACGGCCTGCACGCCGTCTCGTACGACGACGACGTGCACCCGTACTCGGACCTCCTCCTTGGCCGGGTCGATGCCGTGCTGCTGGACAACGTGCTCGCCGAGCGCAGGCATCGGATGATGGGCGGGTTCGCCGTCCAGCCGGAAACCGTCGCCATCGGCCACTACGTCGGCGTCCTGGCGCCCGCGAACGCACCGCTCCGGGATGCCATTGACGAGGTGCTGCGCCGCGCCATGCGCGATGGATCGCTCGAGCGCATCTTTCGCACGTGGAACGTGTGGAACGACGACCAGCCCAGCCTGCACGCGCGGTTGCTGGCCGGTGCGCCAGTTCCGTCGGTCATGGACGGCGACCGGGACGCGTCGGGCACGGCCGGGGGCATCATCGGGGGCAACGTCACCGAAAGCGCCGCCACCGCCTCGCGATGGGAAGCCGCACGACGCTACCTGCCGTCGCTGCTCCGCGCATCCGTGGTCACCATCGTGCTGTCATGCCTGTCCATGGCCCTTGCCGTGGTGCTCGGCATGCTCATCGCGACGGGGCGCGTCTACGGGCCGCGACCGATCCGCGCACTTCTTCTTGGCTACGTCGAACTGATGCGCGGCACGCCGATTCTGCTGCAGCTCTTCGTCCTCTACTACGGCCTCGCCGCGGCCGTGCGCCTGCCGGCCTTCGTTGCGGCGCTGCTCGGGCTCGCGCTGAACTACGCCGCCTACGAGAGCGAGATCTACCGATCGGCGCTCGAAGCCGTCTCCGTCGGCCAGCTCGAAGCCGCGCGAACGCTGGGCCTGAGCGAACGACAGGTGCTGATGCTGATTCGCGGCCCCCAGGCCTTCCGCCTGGCGCTCGCGCCAATGACGAACGATTTCGTCGCGCTCCTGAAGGACTCGTCGCTCGTCTCGGTGCTCACCGTCCTCGAGCTGACCAAACAGACGCAGATCTTCGCCACCAACCTCGGCAGCTGGGTCATTCCCGGGCTGCTGTGCGCGACGCTCTACCTTGCGATGTCGCTGCCGCTCGGCGCGGTAGCGCGACGCCTCGAGGCGCGGTGGAAGCTAGCATGACCGCGCCGGCGCTCCGCGTCGAGGGCGTGCGACTGAACCGCGGCGACCGGCGCGTGCTCGACGGCGTGTCGCTCGAAGCCTGTGCCGGCGAACTCGTCGCCATCCTCGGCCTGTCCGGGTCCGGCAAGACCACGTTGCTCCGCGCGATCGCCGGGCTCGAACCGTTCCAGGCCGGGCAGATTGCCGTCGGCGACGTCATCCTCGAGGGCGGCCGCGTCGCCTCCAAGCCGGCACTGCACGCCCTTTGCCGCAACGTCGGCATGGTGTTCCAGTTCCATTGCCTGTTCGAGCATCTGTCGGCCATCGAGAACATCT
>JBEQUD010000468.1:0-2575 GCA_040349235.1 Acidobacteriota bacterium | reverse complement strand
CAGGGCGACCACAGCGGGCTGGGACGCATCCGCCGGCCTCTGCTCGGACAACGCGACGTACGCGGCCTGCAGGGCGACCGGGTCTGCCGTCATCTCGTGTTCGAAGGCACGGTTCACGAACCGCTGAATTTCTGGCACGCTCCGGAAGTTCGTCGTGAGCTGCAGGACACGTCCCCCGGTCCGCTCGAGATGATCGCGGACCAGCCAGTAAGTGCCGACGTCGGCGCCACGAAAGCGGTAGATAGCCTGCTTCGAATCGCCCACCACGAACAGCTTCCCCGGGCGGGGCCGAACGTCTGTCCACTCGTCCACACGGTCGTCGTCGGCCGCGAGCAGCAGGAGAATCTCGGCCTGCACGGGATCCGTGTCCTGGAACTCATCGACGAACAACCGTGTGAACCGCTGCTGCAGTTGCCGACGCACGTCGCGGTCGGCCCGGAGGAGATCGCGGGTGCGGACAAGGAGGTCGATGAAGTCCAGCGCGCCCTTGCCGCGCTTGAGGCCTTGATAGGCGGCGATGGTCCCCTGCAGCTCCTCCTGGAGCCGCGCAGCGAGGTCGCCGTCCGCTGCCGCCCGAAACGCAAGGAGCGCCGTGTAGAACGCATCGCGGAGGCCCAGCACGTCCGCGCGCAGGCGGCGGCCATACTTCGTGCCGTACCCCTTCCTGGTCTTGGCCAGGCCAGGGTCCCGCGCGAGATCGACGAGCCGCGCTTCCCACGCGTCGAAATCGCGCTGTCCGAGCGACTGCTCGAGGCGGATCTGGCCGCTCTCGCGCCGCACGCGCTCGAGCGATTTGTACAGGTTGTCCTTGTCCGATCCGTCGGCGCTCGCGTCCGCGAGCCCGTGCAGCATCTGGAGGAGGCCATCGACGGCGCCATCGCGGTCGAACGGCAGGCGCGTCCACGGATGGGGGAAATCGCGCAGCCCGGCGAGCGTCCAGCCGGCACCGCGCAGCCGTTCGATCGGGCCCGCCTCCTCGATGGCGCCGAACGTCGGGCCACTCGTCCGGCGGAGCGCCCGCCGCACGCCCTCAGGGGGATCGGCGAGGGCGGACTGGATCCAGGTTCGGAACGCGCGCGCGTAGAGGCGCTCGGCCTGAGGCTCGGTCAGGACCGCGAACAGCGGATCCACCCCGGCCTCGACGGGACGCTCGCGCAACAGTTCCGCGCAGAAGCCATGAATCGTGTTCACGTGGGCTTCTTCGAGCGCCCGCAGCGCGTCGCCGAGCCGATCCGCCGCGGCGGCGTCCACGTCGGTCAGCCGGCCGCGCTCGGCTTCGAGCGCTTCGCGCAGGCGCAGCTTCAGTTCGCCGGCAGCCTTCTCCGTGAACGTCACCGCCACCACGCCGTCCATCGTCGTGGGTCCGGTCGCGAGCACGCGGACGATGCGCGTGACGAGCTCGGTCGTCTTCCCCGTGCCGGCCGCGGCCTCGACCACCAGCGTCTCGTGGAGCGATCCGCGAATCGCCTCGCGTGCCGCCGCGTCCGCGAGGGGCAGTTCCACCCTTCTCATGGCATCGCCCTCAACGCATCGAGGTCCGCCAGCAGGGCGCCGGGCTTGTTGGCCACGCGCCGCGCTTCGTCCGGCCCGCAGACGCGCCGGTAGTCGCACCAGCGGCACGCATCCGGCATCGGCGCAGCCGGCAGGCGCCCCAACTCGATCGCACGATCGATGATGGCGAGCACCTCGAGCCCGCGGGCCCGGGCTTCGCCGTCGATGGGGATCGGATGGACGGCAAACCCTCCCGCGGTCGTGCAGTACGAGAGACGGCCGACCTCGACCGGCTCGCCGAGGCCCTGCTCGACGGCCAGGCTGTACAGGACGGGCTGCAGGACCGTGCCGCCGCCGACGAGCAGCTGCGGCGTTGAACGATTCTTTCCGGTCTTGTGATCCGTGACGCGCAGCCCCGTCCCGTCGCGGCGCCGCTCGATGAGGTCAACCGACCCGCGCAGCTGGAATCCCGAGTCGAGGGTGACCGGTTCGGGCAGGCTGCGTGGGTCGCGGCCGGTGTCGTTCAAACCGAAGCTGAACTCGAAATACTCCGGGGTCCACGTGGTATCGGCCGCCAGGCGTTCGACCCAGATGCGCAGGTCGCGGCGGATCTCGTCGATCTCGTCGTCCCACACACGCTCGATGGCCGGCGCCAGGCGTTCGGCATACACCGCCGCAACCTCGTCGAGTGCGGCGTGCAGCGTGTGGATGGCGGCGGGCAGGGTGGCCGTCGTCACCGGCAAGGCGCCAGATGCCTGCAGGGCGCGAAAGAACTGGGCCTGCGCGCTGTGGAACAGGCTGCCGCGCGTCAGCGGATCCATGCGCACCACGGCCTGCGGCTCGTCCCACGCCTGGACGCGATGAATGGCGCCGAGCAGGAACTGATAGGGACATGTCGCGTAGCGCTGGAGCGCGGACAGCGAGTAGGGCCGGCTGCGCAGGCGATGCCGGGCGAGCGCGGCAGTCGTCCCCGGGGCGACCTGGATGAGGCCATCGCTCGTGGACCATCGACCGTGCGCCCGCGCCCACCGGCTGCTGACGCTGCGGCGCAGCGCCGCGTTCAGTTCGAGCAGGTAGCGCGCCT
>JBEQUD010000443.1:0-11881 GCA_040349235.1 Acidobacteriota bacterium | reverse complement strand
TAAGGAGGATCCCGTCGTAATCCGTGGTGAACGGCGTGACGACGTAGGCCTCGTCGCCGAACTCGATGAGCGCGATGAGGTCGCGGTACTTGCCCTTCATCCGCTGGCGCACGAACGTATCCGCCGCCGCGACGGTCGTGAAGAACGCCGCCGACGACGGAGCGTCGCTTGCGGGCTTTGGGCCGAGGTGGGTTGTTGGAAACCGCGCCAGCATGCTCGATGACGCATCGATCATGAGCGCGATGCGCCGCCCGGGAAAGCTCTCGGTCCCCTGGACGAGCGCGGTGTAGGGGTCGGCCAGCGCGATGATGAAGAACGGAAGGCCCACCGCGAAGAGGAGCAGCGCGCCGTGCCGCCCGACCGACAACGACCGGCCGCCGCGCCAGTCGAGGATGGCCGGCAGCGCGACCCGCCGCTGGGCCTGACGCGCCTTGAAGGCGGAGCGCGTCAGCAGGGCGGCCGCGGCCAACCCGATGAGCGCCACGAGCACCAGGATCGTCGTGTCGCGGTGGCCGTAGTGCAGATCGGCGAAGCGGAGGCTCTGCCACTCCCCCAGGGCGCCGTCGAACCACGCGCGGAACGCGCCTAGGGTGCCCACGCGCGGGGTCTCACCTCGCCGGCGAGATGCGCGAGGCGTGCCAGCTGCTTTGCGGGCCAGGTATGGCTGAGCGTCAACTGCCGAACGACGCCGAGCCCGACCTCGAGCGCGCCGTCGAGGCGCTCGTCGCTGAGCGCATCGTTTCTGAGCGAGGTGTTGCTGAGCGCGGTGTCGCGCCCGAACTGGGCCTCCGTCAGCATGGCCAGCTGGGCGTGCAGGGATTCGACCTGCGTGTGCTGCCGCGCGCCCATGGCGGGGGCGGCAGCCAGCGCGTCCGCGAGCGCCTGCGGCGTAATGGAGGCCGCGAGACGCACGGGACGGCCGCGGAACCACTGGTGTCGGACGATCAGGTGACCGTGGCCGGCAGGCGTCACGCTCGTCACGTGCTGCTGGCCGGACGGGCGACGGAGGGCATACGCCGCGGCCAACCGGAGGGCTGCCGTCAGCCGGTCGGTGAGGGCCGTCGTCCAGCCTTCGGCCTGCCGGGCGCGCTTGACGGCACCGAGCTCGCGACCGACGGCGCGGAGGACACGCACGTCCGACATCAAGCGATCGGCCTCGGCCACCGGGGCGCGGCGGGTGCTCCAGGCGCGGACCAGGGCGAGCAGGGCGATGAGGCCCGCGAGACCAAACAGGAGGCGCGCGACCGCGTGCAGCAGCTCCGACCGAAAGCGCCGGGCTTCGAGCTCGGCGAACGTGGCGGCACCCGCATCGCGGATATCGCGCGCATCGGGGGGCACGAGCGAGAGGACGCGCACGGAGAGCGCCGGCAGAAAATATGTCTGGTCGCGCCCGTCGTTCGCCGTGCCGCTGCCGGTCGTGGTCCTGATCTTGTAGGTGATCTTGGTATTCGGTAAGGGCACATCCTTGCCGAAGAGATCCTCGCCGATCGCGCGGAGGCGATATTCGTACTGGAAGAAGCGGCGATCCCCGGCATGCAGGTCGGGGCCGTGTGTGCCGCCGAGCACTTCGAACGGCGTGAGGTGCATCGCCGCGGACTCGAGCTGCGACTGGTCGGGCACGACGGTGGCGGCCGGCGTTTCGACTGCGGCGCACGTCAGGACGAGGGTGAACGGCTCCCCGACGCGCACGGCGGCGGCGCTCGTACGCCACCAGCACTGGAGCGGATCGACGTCGATGGTCTGCGCGGTGGTGACCACTGGGGCAACGACGGGGGCCACAGCCAGCGCGAGCACCAGGCCGCGCATGAGGAACGCGCCGGTCCTCCAGCGCACATGGGCAAGGGGGGTGCTCATGGAATGCCGACCCGCGCGACGACGTCCTTGATGACGGTTTCCGTCGTCAGGCCGTGGCTGGCGGCATGCGGCCCGAGCCACAACCGGTGGCCGAGGACGTACGGCGCGAGGTCCTGGATGTCCTCGGGATAGACCACCGTGCGCCGCCGGATGAGCAGTGCCCAGACTTTGGCGAGACGTCCCCACGCGATGATGGCGCGGGGCGACGCGCCCAGATCCACGCCCTGGTCCACGAGTGCGGACGGCGAGTGCTCGTGCCAGTCCGTGTCGGGGCTGTAGGGACGGGTTGCCGCCACCAGGCGCTGGATGTAGGCGCCGAGGCGGTCGTGCAGGAAGACCTGCTCGCTGATGACGCTGCGCAGCTGGATGATGCGCTCCTTGGTCATCAGGACATTGAGGCGCACGCGCTTGAAGTCGAAGTGCACCAGCTTGGCTTCCTCGGCCGGCGCGAGGTAGCCGATGTTGACCATCAACGCAAAGCGGTCCGCGGCGGCTTCCGACAAGGGAAACGTGCCCTGGCCAAGCTCGACGGGGTTCATCGTCGCGATGGCGAAGCTGAATGCCGGCAGCTCGTATGTCGTCTTGCCGACCGTCACGGTCCGGTCCTGCAAGCCTTCGAGGAACGCGCTCTGGGATTTCGGCGGGATGCGGTTGATCTCGTCGAGCAGGATGACCTCGGCCGAGGCGAGCGGGCCGAACTCCGTGACGAGGGCACCCGTGGCCGGGTTGATCATCTGGAAGCCCACGACCTCGGTGGGCTGCAGGTCGGCGCGTCCCTGGAGGCGCGCGAACTTGGCGTCGCTGATCGCGGCGAGGATGACGCCGAAGAACGTCTTGCCCACGCCCGGCACGCCGCGCAGGAGCAGGTTGCCGGCGTTGACCTGCCGCTGCTCGCGCTTGTCGTAGGTCGTGGGGATTTCCGACAGCAGCACCACGTTGGCGAGGGCCTTTGCCGTCTCGTAGCCGACGAGCGCCTTGCCGCCCTCGGCGATGATGGCTTCGTGGAACCCTATAGCTTCTTCGAGGTCCGGATGCACGGTTCGGTCGGTATCTTACATTACGTTCGCCCGCATGCACGCCGCGTGGCGCCCGATCCGGAAATATGGAATTTGCGCGAGCGGTAGGTGCGGATTCCGTCGCGTGCCGACGTTTTAGGTATTGACTGCCGATGCCCGGTCAGATAGCCTGCGCCCGCCCGTATATATATCGGCATAGCTGCACCCGTTCAGACGGTGCCGACCAACCCGGCGCCGACCAACCCGGCGCCGACCAACCCGGCGCCGACCAACCCGGCGCCGACCAACCCGGCGCCGACCAACCCGGCGCCGACACTGACGCGCCGCACCGGTCGGGCGGGCGTCGCGTCAGCGGGGCGTGCGTCCGGCTGGGGCAGAACGAATCGTCGCCATTTCGTAGTAGGCCGTCCTAATAGGCCGTCCTAAGGAGTCGCTGTATGCGCAGAGTCACTCGCGTTGTTCTCGTGTTGCTTGCTGCTGTCGTGGCCATCCCCTCGGCTTCCTGGGCGCAGGCCATCGTCGCCGGGGTGGTCAAGGACGCATCGGGCGCGGTGCTGCCTGGCGTGACGGTCGAGGCCGCGAGCCCCGTCCTCATCGAGAAGGTCCGTTCCGCGGCCACCGACGGGAGCGGTCAATTCCGCATTACCGACCTGCGCCCCGGCGAGTACACCGTCACGTTCTCGCTGACGGGGTTCAACACGGTCAAGCGTGAGGGGGTCGTGCTGGCGGGCACCCAGACGACGACTATCAACGCGGACCTGAAGGTCGGCTCCGTCGAGGAGACGATCACGGTGACCGCGGCGACGCCGCTGGTGGACGTACAGGGCATACAGGCCGAGCGCACCATGAACCGCGAGATCCTCGATGCCCTGCCGACCGGCCGTTCCGTGCACAACATCGCCGTCCTCATTCCCGGGATGGTGGTCAGCGCGGGCGGCGCGAATCCCAACGTGGCCGACGTCGGCGGGCTGACCATCGGTAACCAGCAAGGGGCCGTCATCCACGGGAGCTCCGGGAGCGAGATGCGGCAGCTGCTCGACGGGATGACGGTGGCGGTCGGCGGCGCTGTTGGCACGCCCTACCTGTTCAACATCGGCAGCACGCAGGAAATCAACATCGATACGTCGGGCCTCTCGGCCGAGGAGAGCGCCGGCGGCGTGCGCATCACGGTCATCCCACGCGAGGGGGGCAATCAGTTCCACGCGTCGATCTACGGGGACGGCGCGAGCCCCGCGCTCCAGAGTGCGAACCTGACGTCAGACCTGACGGCGCGCGGCTTTCCGACGCCGAATCCCCTGAAGAGCCTGAACAAGACGGTCACCTTCAATCCGTCTGGTGGCGGCCCGCTCAAGAAGGACAAGCTGTGGATCTACCTCGCCGGGAACCGGACGTACGACTCCGAGTACAAGTCGATCTACCCGAACAAGAACGCCGGCATCGCCAATGCCTGGACCTACGTGCCTGATACAACCGCGCCGTTCGGCACCTACGACACGACCATCTGGGATCTGAACGGGCGCCTGACATGGCAGGCCACTCCCAAGAACAAGGTCGCGTTCTACAGCGACAACCAGTACCGGTGCATCTGCCCTGCGGCCGCGGTCACGCAGTCGCCCGAGGCGCAGCCGTGGCGGAGCTGGCCGCTGCAGCGTCACCTGTCTCTCATCTACACCGCCCCGCTGACCAACCGGTTGCTCATCGATGCCGCGGTGATGGAGGCAGGACAGAACTTTCCCACCCGGCCGGCTCCGACGACCGATCGTTCGTTGGTCAACGTGAACGACACGGGGCTGGGCCTTTCGTATCATGGCTACACCGAGGACACCATGTCGCTTGCCAGCAACGGCAACGTCCGGGCGTCCGCCTCGTACGTGACCGGCACGCACGCGATCAAGACGGGCTTTGCGCTGCAGCTGGCGACCGCACGGTCCGTCGGCAACAGCAATCCCCAGAATATCGACTTCCGGTTCACCAACGGGACACCAACCCAGCTCACGCTGTACGCGGATCCGCGCGACGTCACGACCTACTCGACCGATGGCGGCATGTTCTTGCAAGACCGCTGGACCTACAAGCGGCTCACGCTGACAGGTGGCATCCGCTACGACTACTTCAGCACGCACTTCCCGGCGACGACGCTCGGCCCGACGCTCCTGACGCCGAACCGGAATGTGAGCTTCGCGGCCACGGACGGCTTCAAGTGGCAGGACATCACACCGCGCATCGGTGGCGCCTACGATCTGTTCGGCAACGGCAAGACGGCTGTCAAGGTTTCGCTGAACAAGTATCTCGCCGGGCTCGATCCGACGGCGGGTGCGTCGATCTACTCGTTCGGTCTGGCGCCCGGCAACCGCGTGGCCCAGAGCACGACCCGCAGTTGGACCGACAGCAACAAGAACTTCGCGCCCGATTGCGTGCTGACGCAGGCGACCGCCAACGGCGAATGCGGTCAGATGGCGAACACCGCGTTCGGACAGCCGTTTGCGACCACCAACTACGATCCCGATCTGCTGACCGGGTGGGGCAAGCGTGGCTACAATTGGGAGTTCGCGGCCAGCGTCCAGCAACAGGTGCTGCGGCGGATGTCGGTCGATGTCGGCTATTTCCGGCGCACGTTCGGCAACTTCATCGCCACCGACAACCTCGCGTTTGCCCCGAGCGACTTCACCCAGTTCAGTATCGTGGCGCCGCTCGACCCGAAACTGCCCGGTGGCGGCGGCTATACCATTTCTGGGCTCTACGACGTCAGTCCCGCGAAGTTCGGCCAGGTCAACAACCTCCTGACGCTGGCCAGCAAGTACGGCGAGCAGATCCAGCGCTGGCAGGGCATGGACGTCAACTTCACCGTGCGCGCCTCGAGGGGCCTGTCGTTCCAGGGCGGGTTCAGTACGGGGAGCACGCTGAATGACAGCTGTGCAATCCGGCCGCTGCTGCCGGAGCTCACGCTCACCGCTCCGCTGCCCGCTGGCACCACGGTCGGCCCGACCGCGCCGTACTGCCGCACGGAGACGCTGTACCTCACGCAGGTGAAGGGCATCGCCAGCTACACCGTGCCCAGGATCGATGTGCAGTTGAGCGCGGGCATGCAGAGCAACCCGGGGCCCGTCATCCAGGCGAACTTCCCGGCGACGAATGCCTTCACCCAGCCGTCGCTTGGCCGGGCGCTGTCTGGCGGCCCGAACGTGTCCGTCAATCTGGTCGAGCCGGGCAAGTACTACGGCGAGCGGCACAATCAGGTCGATCTTCGTGTCGGCAAGATCCTTCGTTTCGCGGGCCGCGGCAGGCTGAGCGTGAATGCTGACATGTTCAACGTGTTCAACCGGAGCACGGTGATCATCCAGAACGACAGCTTCTCGGCGACGAATGCGGCACAGTGGCAGACGCCGCAGTCCATCCTGCCCGGGCGGTTGACGAAGATCAGCGCCCAGTTCGACTTCTAAGGACGCCGCGTACGGGTACGAGGAGTCCCTATCGGGGTGCCGGCATCGGGCCGGCGCCCCCTCCGAATCCCTTGTGGCCCGCCCCGAATGTTGCCGGTGCACGATTTGATTGTTGACGGGGAGGCTGGCGCTCGGCTACCTTCGCCCGTTATAAAAAACTTATGCTACGGCATCTGCGCCGTGCCACCATCTTGCACCCAGCCGGCTATGGCCGGCTCACTCGTGCTCGCCCGTATGTTGCAAAAGGAGCCGTTGGTATGTGTAGAGTCGTTCGTTTCCTGCTGATCGCGCTTGCCGCGGTCATGGTCATCCCGTCTGCGGCGCGCGCCCAGGCGGTCATCGCCGGGGTCGTCAAGGACGCGTCCGGCGCCGTTCTGCCCGGCGTCACCATCGAGGCGGCGAGCCCCGTCCTGATCGAGAAAGTCCGTTCGGCCGCGAGCGATGGCAGCGGGCAATACCGGATCACCGATCTGCGCCCCGGCCAGTACACGGTCACCTTCTCGCTGACCGGGTTCAACACCGTCAAGCGCGAAGGTGTCGTGCTCACGGGCACGGCGACGACCACTGTCAACGCGGACCTCAAGGTCGGTTCCGTCGAGGAAACGATTACGGTCACGGCCGCGACGCCCCTGGTGGACATCCAGGGCGTCACCTCCGAGCGATCGATCGGCCGCGAACTCCTCGATGCGGTGCCCTCGGGCCGCACGGTCCACAACATGGCCGTCTTCATCCCTGGGCTCAACATCAGCGCCGGCGGTGCGAACCCGAACGTCGCCGACGTGGGCGGCCTGACAGTGGGCAACCAGCAGCAGGCTACGATCCACGGCAGCGCCACCGGCGACCAGCGGCAGATGATGGACGGGATGTCGGTGAATCCGGGCGGCGGCAACGCCAGCGCATTTGTGTTCAACATGGGCAGCACGCAGGAGCTCAACCTCGACACCTCCGGCCTCTCGGCCGAGGACAGCTCCGGCGGCGTCCGCATCAGCGTCATTCCCCGCGAAGGCGGCAACCAGTTCCACGCGACGATCTACGGGGACGGCACAGGGCCCGGACTGCAGGGCACGAATCTGACCAGCGACTTGACGGCCCGCGGCTTCCCGACGCCGAATCCGCTCAAGAGCTTGAACAAGGCCTACAACTTCACGCCCGCTGGCGGCGGACCACTGATGAAGGACAAGCTGTGGATCTACCTCGCCGCGAATCGAACGATTACGAGCGAGTACAAGTCCATCGCGCCGAACAAGAACGCGTACAACCCGAACGCCTGGACCTACGTGCCGGACACGACCGCCCAGTTCGGCACCTACGACACCACCGTGCAGGGCATCAACGGCCGTCTGACGTGGCAGATAAACCCGAAGAACAAGCTCGCGTTCTACCAGGACACGCAGTCGCGCTGCATCTGCCCGGCGGCCGCGGTCACGCAGTCCCCCGAGGCCCAGCCGTGGCGGAGCTGGCCGCTCGAGCGCATGACGTCGGCCATCTACACGGCGCCGATTACGAGCCGGCTGCTCATCGACGGCGCGGTGATGAACCGCGCCGAGCTCTTCCCCACACGCCTGGCCCCGGGCACCGACCGATCGACGATCAGCGTCAACGACACGGGGCTCGGCCTTCTCTATCGCTCGTTCGGTGAAACGGGCCAGCAGCAGAACTACAACAACAACTTCCGCGCGGCGGCGTCATATGTGACGGGGTCGCACTCCATGAAGACCGGCTTCCAGGTCCAGCTCGCCAAGGCTCGCGCGCTCAACTTCAGCAATCCCTTCAACTACGACTACCGGTTCAACAACGGGACGCCCACTGCGGTCGTGCAGTTCGCCGATCCGCGCGACGTCACCACCTATACGAATATCTCGGGGATGTACGCCCAGGATCGGTGGACCTACAAGCGCCTCACGTTGACCGGCGGCCTCCGGTTCGATTACTGGTCGTCGCGCTTTCCCGCGGCAACGCTCGGTCCGATCACCCTCGTGCCGACGAGAAATATCTCGTTCCCCGAATCGGACGGCGCGAACTTCAAGGACATCACCTACCGCATGGGCGCCGCCTACGACGTGTTCGGAAACGGCAAGACCGCCGTCAAGGTGTCGCTCAACAAGTACCTCAACGAGTTGAATCCCGCGGCGGGCGGCTCCACGTTCACCTACGCGTTGGCGCCGAGCAATCGCATCGCCACCAGCACCACCCGCAGCTGGGCGGACTCGAACGGTAATTTCGTCCCCGACTGCGACCTGACGAGTTCCGCGAGGAACGGCGAATGCGGTCAGATGGCGAACGTCGCGTTCGGGCAGCCGTTTGTCAGCACCAACTACGATCCGGACATCATCGCGGGCTGGGGTAAGCGGGGCTACAACTGGGAGTTCGCGACGAACGTCCAGCAGCAGCTGGGACGGCGAGTGGCCATGGACGTGGGGTACTTCCGCCGGTCGTACGGCAATTTCATCGTGACCGACAACCTGTCCGTTGTCGCCAGCGATTTCACGCAGTACAGCATCGTGGCGCCGCTCGATCCGAAGCTGCCGGGCGGCGGCGGCTATACCATTTCCGGCCTCTACGATGTCAGCACCGCGAAGTTCGGCCAGACCAACAACTACCTCACCTTCGCGGGCAACTTCGGCGAGCAGGTGCAGCGGTGGCAGGGTGTCGATGTGAACTTCAACGTCCGCGCGTGGAGCGGCCTGACATTCCAGGGCGGGTTCAGTTCGGGAAGCACGCTCAACGACAGCTGCGCGGTTCGCGCGCAGGTGCCGGAGATGACCTTCGCGAATCCGCTGCCACAGGGCAACACCGTTGGGCCGACCACGCCGTACTGCCGCACCGAGACGCTCTACCTGACGCAGGTCAAGGGGCTCGGTACCTACATGGTGCCCAAAATCGACGTGCAGCTCAGCGCCGGGTTTCAGAGCAATCCAGGCCCGTACGTGCAGGCGAACTTCCCGGCGACCAACGCCTTCACCCAGGCGTCGCTCGGTCGCCCGCTAGCGGGGAACACCCAGAACGTGACCGTCAATCTAATCCAGCCAGGCCAGCTCTTCGGCGAGCGGCACAACCAGGTGGACTTGCGTATGAGCAAGATCTTCCGGTTCGCCGAGCACGGAAAGCTCAGCGCCAACGTGGACATCTTCAACGTGTTCAACCAGAGCATGGTGATCATCCAGAACGACAGTTACTCCGCGACGAACCGGGCGCTCTGGCAGACCCCGCAGTCCATTCTCACGGCGCGCCTCATCAAGTTCAGCGCGCAGTTCGACTTCTAGCGCTTCGCTTTCGTTCGGGGACGCGGCGTGCTGCCGCGTTCCCGAACGCTCCCCGCGACATCCGCCCCGCATCCCTATATCCCCAGTCGTAGCTCTTCAGCCGGCGAATCCATAAATTTGAATTCCGTGTCGGGGCCGTTTGGTTCGGGCGCAAAAGGGCGTTCTTGTCGTTGACACCAGGGAAGCCGGGTGTCATAACACGCCCGTATTCCATACTGGGGCGTGGTTCCGCATCGCGACACCTTTGCACGATGTGGCCAATCGGGTCTCGGAGAACTCGCAGCGAAGATTGCCAGGAGCTGTGCATGCGTAGGATTCGTCTGGTGTTCGTATTCCTTGCCGGGGCCATGCTTCCGTCGGCCGCCTGGGCACAAGCGGTGGTGACGGGCGTCGTCAAGGACGTGTCGGGAGCCGTGCTTCCGGGTGTGACGGTGGAAGCGGCCAGTCCGGCCCTCATCGAGAAGACGCGCGACGCCGTCAGTGACGGCTCGGGACAGTACCGCATCGTTGACCTCCGCCCCGGGACCTACAGCGTCACCTTCTCGCTCCCCGGCTTCAACACCGTCAAGCGGGATGGTGTCGTGTTGACGGGGTCGGCCACGGTCGTCATCAACGCCGACCTCAAGGTGGGGTCGGTCGAGGAAACGATCACCGTCACCGCGGCGACACCACTTGTGGACGTGCAGAGTCTCTCGACGCAGCGGGCGGTGACGCGCGACCTGCTCGACGCGGTGCCCACGGGCCGCACCGTGCAGAATGTCGCCCAGCTGATTCCCGGGATGTCAGCCAACACCACGGTCGCCGGCTCGAACCTCCCGTCGTCGGACGTCGGCGGGTCGGGCATGGGCGGTCTTCAGATGGTGGCGATCCACGGTGGCACCTCGAACGACCAGCGCGCCCTGATGGACGGGCTTCCCCTGAACACGGCCGTCGGCAACATCAGCGGCTTTCTCGTGAACATCGGGAGCACGCAAGAGTTCTCGATTGACACGTCGGCCGTCTCGGCGGAGGACAACTCCGGCGGGGTGCGCATGAACGTCATCCCGCGCGAGGGCGGCAACCAGTTCCACACGACCATCTATGGCGACGGCACCGGCCCAGCCCTCCAGGGCACGAACTACACCGCGGATCTGGCCGCCCGCGGCTTCCCCGCGCCGAACCCCGAGAAGTCGATGAAGCGGTCGTACACCTTCAATCCGGCGGGCGGCGTCCCCCTGGTCAAGGACAAGCTGTGGCTCTACGCGGCCGCGAATCGGACGCACAGCCAGACCTACACCGCGATCTATCCCAATGCCAACGCGGGCAACCCGAACGGGCTCTACGTGGCGGATACGACCAAGCCGCAGGCCGTCTTCGACACCCTGGTCTACGGCATGAACGGCCGTCTGACATGGCAGATCAATCAGAAGAATAAGTTCGCCGCGTACTACGACAACCAGGCGCGCATCATCTGCCCACAGGCCACGTCCACGGTCTCGCCCGAGGCCCAGTCCTGCACGAACTACACGAACCAACATTTCATCTCGGGCACCTATAGCGCGCCCGTCACGAACAAGCTGCTGCTCCAGGCCGCGGTTTTGGATCGGCTCGAGGGCTGGGGCCGGCGTCTGTCGCCATTGACCTCCCCTGGCGCGACCAACGTCAACGACTCGGTCACCGGAATCACCACGGGCTCGTTCGGTCCTCAGGAGTATTCGGAGGCCGCGAACCGGAACCGGAATATCGTGGGTTCCGCGTCGTTCGTCACCGGGGCCCACGCGATGAAGGCGGGGCTCCAGTATCAGTGGTCCAAGGCGCCGACCTACAACTACGTGGTCAGCCCGCTGAGCCTCGAGTACACGTATGCGAACGGCGTCCCGACCACGATCACGGAATTCCTCGACCCCCGCTATCAGGCGACGATGGCCGGCGACACGGGCGCGTTCATCCAGGACCGCTGGACGGTGAAGCACCTCACGGTCACGGGCGGCCTGCGCTACGACCGGTTCCATTCATACTGGGACGAGCAGACCCTCGGCCCGGTGTTCCTGGCACCGACGCGGAATATCTCGTTCGCGGCTGGTGATGGCGTGGACTGGAAGGACATCACGTACCGCTTCGGCGGCGCGTACGATCTGTTCGGCAACGGCAAGACGGCCGTCAAGGTGTCCATCAACAAGTATCTCGGCGCCCAGTTCTCCTCGAGCTCGTTCGGCAACGCGTTGAACCCGGCCAGCCGCCTCGGGACGAGCACGACGCGAAGCTGGAGGGACTCGAACAGCAATTTCGTTCCCGACTGCAACCTGCAGCTCGTCACGGCGAACGGCGA
>JBEQUD010000415.1:0-6589 GCA_040349235.1 Acidobacteriota bacterium | reverse complement strand
CGAGGGAATTGGGGACGTCGAACGCTGAATTCGCAGCCTGGACATTCAGGTGGAACGTGCCGAGCGCCCCGGTGTGCGCGTCCAGTCGATCGAACAGCGAGAAGCTGTGGCCGGCGTCGTGCAGCGCCCGGAACTCGGGCGAATCGAGAAATCGGTCCGTACGCATGCCGGTCAACGAGAGAAAGTTGCCGACGTTGTGAGAACCCATGCCGATGTTGAGACCGAACGTCGGCGTCCGGAACGATCCGTACTCCGCCGTCACGCTGCCCGTCGGCTTCGGTTGGTCGAGCCCGGACTTGGTGACGATATGCACGACGAGGCTGCTCTTGTCCCCGTACTCGGCGGGCGCGACGCCCGTGATGATTTCCATCGACTGCACGGCCTCCGGCGACATCTGGTTCGAGTAGAGACGGCTCTGCTGGTCGGTGACCGGCTGGTTGTCGATGGAGAACTGCGTCTGGGCATGATCGCCGATGGGATGGAAGAACCCGTTGGAGTCCGACACGACGCCCGGCGAGGCGAGCGTGATGACCTGGTTCAACCCGCCGGATGTCTCGATCGGCAGTTTCGCGATGAGGGTCTGGTCGAGGTCGGTGTGCGCGCTCGGATCCCGTTCGACGAGGTCCTCGACGTGGCCCACGACATCGACGGTGCTCGTCGCGCCGAGTGCGAGCACCAGGTCCACGGTGATCGGCACGGCGCTCCTGACGCTCACGTCGCGCTCGATCGGCTCGAAGCCCTCGGTCTCGACCGAGAGGTGGTACCCGTTGGGAGGCAGGTTGCTGAACACGTACTTGCCGGCGGCGTCGGTCGTGGTCGTCCGCACGAACCCCGACACGGGGTTCTTGACGGTCACCGCCACGGCCTGCATCACCCCGCCGGTCGGGTCCTTGATGGTCCCCTGAATCGTCCCCGCCCCGCCGAGGCCTTGGGCCGTCACGACGCCTGCGGCGCCATACAGCAACGTAAACACTACGGGTAACACGGACACTACCGACCACGCACACACCGGGGTGCCGAGACGGCACCATCGAGAAGTCTTCGCCATGGAAATCCTCTGCAGCGCGCGCGCCGCAGGGCGGGCGCGCACACGTATCCGTCTGGTTCAGGAACGAGGGTTACAGGGAGGCGGCCGGTGGAGCGCGAGACGAGAGGGCGATGCCAATGGCGCCGACCGCGACGAGAGCCTTCGCCTGGCGAAGCGCGGTGGCCTGCGGGGTGAACACTGCCCGCGCGCCGCGCGCGACGAGCGAGGTCTGGAGCAGGCGTAGCGAGTGGCAGATGTAACAGTGGTCGGCGGTTGGAGACGAGTCGGTCGGCGCCCCGGAAAACCGGTGGGCGGCATGGTCGTGGTGGACCGGAACGACATTGCAGTCCGGATCGTCCCCGCCCGTGTGGCCCCAGTTGAGCGCGCCGCCGCAGACCAGGACCGCGAGCAGCGCGGCGAGCCCCCGGCTCAGCATGCGCTTACGGACGGCGTGCAACCACATCCCGCCCACTGTAGCCGCCACCTGCCGCCCGAGTCAACGCGCCGCTCGGCAACCCTGACTCATGGTTCGACACGCGCACGGGCGTGGCCGGCCGGCACGCCGTCAGAACCCGACGCTGATGCTCAGGCGCGCGGCTCTGGGGATCGTCGGATGCGAAACGAAGTCGGACACGCCGTCCGCTGGCTCCCCTGGGAGCCGTGAGGCGTAGTAGTAGGTGATGTCGTCGGCCGCGGCGTTGAGGAGGTTGAAGATGGAGAGCGTGACCCGCAGGGTCTTCGCCACCCGATACCCGCCCTCGAGACTGAACAAACTCGTCGCCTTTGACTGCGCGGAGTCGTCCTCGATGAGCGTCCGCGGACCAAAGTAGCGCCACCGCAGGCTCCCGAAGGTCCGGTGATAGTTGTCGATGCTGGCACCGGCCGAGAAGACAGTGCGGACCGCTTCCGGAATGTAGTCGCCGATGGCGGGATCGTGTTCGCTGTAGCGTGCGCGCGACCAGGACGCGTCGGCGTCGAAGGTGAGCCACTTGAAGGGGCTGTAGTAATTGGCGAACTCGATCCCGTGCCGTTCGCTCGGCCGGCTCGGCTCGGAGCCAGCCGAATCGCCGCTGAAGGCGAGTTCGGAATCGAGGCGCAGCGTCCACAGCGTCAGCGTCGTCTGCAGATGCGGCAGCGCAACCGTGCGGACCCCCACCTCGGCGCCTTTCGCGCGCACGAGCGGCGTCACCTTGTCGATGGGGTTGCCGTCGGGGTCTCTGGTCGCGGTGGTCCCACGCGCATCGTTACTGTGGAACCCCGTGCCGGCATTGATGTAGAACTCGGTGCCCCGCCAGGGGCCGAGCGTCACGCCGCCCTTCGGGCTCACGATGCCCGCGTTGGCGGTGCCGCTGTTGATGGCATCGACGGCGTCCACGCGAAACCGCGTGGCGTCCCCCCGGAGCCCGACCGTCGTGCGCAGCCACGGCGCCCAGGCGATCTCGTTCTGGGCGTAGACGCCGCCCGCCGTTTCGAGCACCGTGGCCTGGCTCCGTGTCTCGAGACGTAGGCGCGCCTGGGTGTGATACAGGCCCAGGTTCGTGATGTCGTCATTGCGCACCTGGATACCGAAGGTGTTCAGCACGGTGCGGCCAGCCCAGCGTGTTTGACGCTTGTGGAGCGCCTTTGCACCGGTGATGAACCGATGATCGGCCTGCTCGATCTGGTCTCCTTGTACCGGGTCGTCCAGGAAGAACGTGAAATTCGAGAACAAATCGAGGTCGTAGCCGATGCCATACGCCGTGACCTTCGTCAGCGTGGAACCGGTGCCGTGCTGCCAGTCGCCGGAGACACTGTAGCGATAGGTGTGGCCGCCGTCGCTCGGATCGAGGGTCCCGAAGCGGCCGATTAATCCATCCGCAACCGCGCGCGCGGGTACCTGGTCGGTAGACTTCCACTCTCCGCGATACACCATGGCCGTCAGGGCCAATCCGTTGACCGAGTCCCCCTGGCTGTAGCGCACGACGCCGTTCAGCTTCCGATAGTTGTCGCGCACGACAAACGGTCCGTCGTTGTGCTCCACTTCGAACGCCGCGAGGAGATGTCCGCGCCCGACCGCCGGGGACGCCGCGAAGAGCGCGCGGCCATACCCCTGGTTGCCGGCCACGAGGTGGGCGATGGGGCGATCGAGCGACGTGACGTAGTTGACGTTGGCGCTGCCCGCCGTCGCGAAGTCACCCTGGTCCGCAAAATACGGCCCCTTCGAGAACTGCACGCCCGACACCAGTTCAGAAATCAGGAAGTTGATGTCCGAATAGCCCTGGCCGTGCGCGTGGCTCGGCATATTGACGGGCATGCCGGCGATCGACTGCGCGAAATCGGTCCCGTGATCGAGATTGAAGCCGCGCAGGAAGTACTGATTGGCCTTCCCGCCCCCCGCGTGCGACGTCACGATGACGCCGGGCACGGTCTCGAGCACCTCCCCGGCGCGCAGGAGCGGGCGCACGTCGAGCTGCGCGGCGGTGATGGCCCCCTGACTCGCCGACTGGGCGACGCCGACGAGATTTTCCGCGGGGTTCTCGACATCGGCGAGGTTCGCGAACGTGCGCTTGGCCACGACCGTCACCTCGGCGTTGAGCGCCAACTGCATCACGGCGTTGACGACCGTCTGGGCAGCGGCGGCCACGTCGATGTCGCGATGGGTGATCGTCCCGAAATTGATCAGCGTGAAGGTCAGCTGGTACCGACCAGCCGGCAGGTGCTCGATCGCATATGCGCCGGCCGACGACGTCACGTCGTTCATGACCATCCCACCCGCGAGCAACCGCGCTTCAACCGTTACGCCTGGCAGAATGCCGCCCGTGCCGTCGGTGACTTTGCCGACGAGCCGACCGGTTGGCGGCGCGGGCTGTGCGATAGCGGCAGTGGCGACGGAGAGACATGCGAACAGAAGCAGCAGGCGGCGCATCATTTGTTCGAGTCTACGGGGCGTGTCCCGACTCGGATGTGCGGCAAATTGTCGCAGGGCGGCGCCTGCGGCGACTGGCGCTACACTACAACACGCATGTTCACAACGCGCCCTGTGTCCGCACCGCACGAGGGCGGGGACGCGCGAAGCGATCCGTGGTACCTCGCGGCCACACCCCTCGAGACACGGCCGTGGCTCGTTCGGATGCGCCGCGCAACGGCCGTTGTCGAGCTGTTGCTCCTGGCCGCCACGTGGCTCCTGCCGGGCCTCGACCTGCCGCTCGACCACATCGCCGGACTGCTCGTCCTCGACGCCGTCGCCAATCTGGCAATCGCCAGCTGGCTGTCCCGCGGACGCACGGTGTCCCGCGCGACCGCGGCGCTCGCGCTTGCCGTGCAGATCCTCCTGCTGACGGCCCTGCTCGAGTTGACCGGCGGCCCCTCCAATCCCTTCGTCGTGGTGTACGCCCTGCAACTCGCGCTCGCCGCCCTCACGCTGGGCGCGCGGTGGGCGACACTGGTCGGGGCCTTCGCCGCCGCCAGCTACGGCGTGCTGATCTACTGGCACGTCCGCGAGATGGTGCCCACGCACCACCGGCTGAACGACTTCCCGACCCACCTCTATACGATGTGGGTCGCCGGAACCGTCGCGGCCGAACTCATCGCCTATTTCGTGGTGCAGGCGTCCGATGCGCTGCTGCGTCGTGAACGCGAGCTCGAAGCGATGCGGCTCCGGGCCGCGCGCAGCGAGCGGCTGGTGGCGGTGACCACACTGGCGGCGGGCGCCGCACACGAACTGTCCACGCCACTAGCGACGATCGCGCTGGCCGCGAAAGAGCTGACCCACTCGCTCGACACACGCGACCATGTCTCGGATCTCGCGGGCGACGCTCGCCTCATCAGGACTGAAGTCGACCGTTGCCAGGCGATCCTCGATCAGATGAGCGGCCGAGCCGGTGGGGCCACGGCCGACGAGTCCGAGTTCGTCTCGATTCCAGAGATCCTCGACAACGTCCGGTCGCGGCTGCCGCCGCGCCTGGCGGGTCGGCTCGTGGTACGAGTGCCGGACGATTTCCCCGCCATCTCGGTGCCGCGCGCGGGGCTGTCCCAGGCCTTGCTGTCGCTCGTCAAGAACGCCTTCGACGCGACCGGGAACGGCGAGGCGCCCGTCGTTGTGCACGTGGTCGACACGGGCGAGATGTTCCGCGTCTCGATTGAAGACCACGGTCCCGGCCTGACGGAGGAGGGGCTCCAGCGAGCCGGCGAGCCGTTCTACACCACGAAGGCGCCCGGCCGCGGGATCGGGCTCGGACTGTTCCTCGCGCGAATCTTCGCCGAGCGACTCGGCGGATCCCTCAGGCTGGAATCTGGAACCGGCACACGGGCGGTGCTCGAACTGCCGGCCACCAGTGCGTCGGTGCAGGCGACATGACGGCGACGCCTCTGCGCGAGGGCCGGAGCCTGTTGGTCGTGGACGATGACGAGCCCTTCCGGTTGCGATTGCTCCGCGCGTTCCACGACCGCGGCTTTGACGCCGTCGGGGCGGAGAGCTACGAAGCGGCCCTCAACACGGCGCAGGCCGACACACCCGAGATGGCGCTCGTCGATCTGCGCCTGCCAGGCAAGTCTGGTCTCGAGCTCGTCAAATCGCTCAGGGAACTGGATGCCACGACGAAGATCGTGGTCCTGACAGGTTACGGCAGCATCGCGACGGCCGTCGAAAGCGTCAGGCTCGGCGCGACGAGCTACCTCACCAAGCCGGTGGACGCGGATCAGATTCTTGCCGCGTTCGAAGACAAGCCGACGTCCGATGTTCGCGAGCCGCCCCCGATTCAGCCCTTGGCCCGCGTCGAGTGGGAACACATCCAGCGCGCCATGGCGGACTGCGACGGCAATGTCTCCAGGGCCGCGCGACTGCTCGGCCTGCACAGGCGCTCGCTCCAGCGGAAGTTGTCCAAGTACCCGGTGTCGGAAAACGAACCCTGAATCGTCTCGACGTGTCCGCCTCGACCACAGCAAAGGGAGTGAACATGAACATGAACGTATTGGCAACGTGTGCCGCGCTGGTCGGTGTGCTCGTCGCCGCGCCAAGCCGTGCTCAAGCGCCGGCAGACGGCAAAGCGCTCGCCGCGACCGGCATACTGGAGCGCCTTGCCGAGCGCACAGGCGTGTACGGCGTCGCGCCGGCGGCGCAAACGCCGGGCTTCATCGCCGACGCCGGCTGGCCGCAGAAGCTGCCCCACAACTGGATCGTCGGCCAGGTCGGCGGCTTGTATGTCGCGCCGGACGACCACATCTGGGTCTACCAACGGCCGCGCACACTCACCGACGATGAAGCGGCGCTGACCGGCGCCACCGACAAATCCAAGGACGGCGCCCCCGTCGATGTGCTGGGCCGCCCGCGGCCGCATGGCGCGCTCGGCGACTGCTGCATGCCTGCACCGTCGGTCATGGAATTCGACTCGCATGGCACATTGCTGCGTGCGTGGGGCGGCCCGGCCGATCCCGATAAATGCAAGGTCGCCGACGGCTGCGTCTGGCCCGCCAGCGAACATGGCATCTTCGTTGATCACAACGGCTTCGTGTATCTCGGCGGCAACGCCGTCAACGACAAGCCGGACGGCTCGGCCTGGGCGTCGAACAGCGGCGCCGACGGCA
>JBEQUD010000399.1:0-3086 GCA_040349235.1 Acidobacteriota bacterium | reverse complement strand
CCCGCCGGCGCCACGCGGCCCGCGGTCGATTCCGCGGCGGCCCGCATCGCCACGCTGCCCCCGGTGGCGACCAGACCGACCAGGAGCGATGCCGTCCAGACGTAGCCGAGGACGGCAGCCTGCCGCTTGAGCCGGTGGTACCGGGTCGCTTTGTCCTCGTTCATGGCTCGCTGCGGATGGACGCCCCGCCGCGCGCCTAGTTCAACTGGACGGAGATGAGCTTCGACACGCCTGGCTCCTCCATCGTCACGCCGTAGAGCCGGTCGGCGATTTCCATCGTCTTGCGGTTGTGGGTGATGACGATGAACTGCGTGTGCTGCTGCATGCTGCGCAGCATCTCGACGAAGCGTCCGATGTTGGCATCGTCGAGCGGCGCGTCGATCTCGTCGAGCAGACAGAACGGGCTCGGCTTGTACTTGAACATCCCGAACATCAGCGCGATCGCGGTCAGGGCTTTCTCGCCGCCCGAGAGCAGCTGGACGCTCTGGAGGCGCTTGCCCGGCGGCTGCGCGATGATCTCGATGCCGCTCTCGAGCGGATCCTTTTCGTCGAGCAGCGTGAGGCCCGCCCGTCCGCCGCCGAAGAGCGTGCCGAACATCTCCTGGAAGTTGTGGTTGATGGCGGCGAAGGCTTCCACGAAGCGCTGGTGCGTCGTCTCGTCGATGCGCTTGATGGCCTCGCCCGTCTGCGCGATCGAGTCCACCAGGTCCTTGCGCTCGGTGGTCAGGAACGCGTGCCGGGTCTCGAGCTCGTCGAACTGCTCGATGGCCATCATGTTGACGGGGCCCAGTCGGTCGATCTTCCCCCGCAGCCGCACGATCGCCTCCTCGGCGCTCAGCGCGGCCTCGGTGGCGGCCCCGCTCGGCCCGGCATCGGACGCAGACCCGGCGGCAGCAAGGACACGCTCGCCGGCCTCCTCCGTCCCCTCGCCGTCCTCTGGCTCGTCCGCTTCGATCACCCGCGCATCGGGCGTGAGCTCGCCGGCGCTTTCGAGCGACGCGACCTCGGCGACGACCAGGTCGAGCGCCTCCTGGACCGTTTCGAGGCAGGACGCCGCCAGGTGCGCCAGATCGCTCTCCGCCGTCACCCGCGCAAGATCCAGCTCGGCCGCCAGCGCGCGAACCGATTCGAGCACCCCGCGCGCGGATTTGAGCGCGGCGTCCAGGCCGTCCGTCTTCGCGCGCAGCTCCGAGACGACATCGTCCGCGCGCTGCACGTCGCCACGCAGCGCGTCGAGCGCGGTGATGTCCGCATCGAGCCGCGCTTCACCGTCGATGATGGCCGTCCGCAGGTCAGACAGCCGTCGTCCGGCGCCGTCCATCTCGGACGCCAGCATCGCCGCGCGGACGTCGAGCTCCGCCAGCGCCTCTTCCATTCGCTGGATTTCTGACACGAGCGCGGCCGCCCGCTCGACGAGGGCGGCGTGCGCGGCCCGCGCCTCGCCCACCCGGCGGCTGAGATCGTCGGTCGCTTCCCGCGCCTCGAACAGACGCTGCTGCGCCACGGTCAGACGCTCGTCCGCCTGCTGCTGCTCGGCCTGCAGTTCGACGATGGACGCGCGCGCTTCGTCCTGTCGGCGGTCGATGGTGTTGCGCTCCTCTTCAGCCTGACGCCGCTCGCGCGACAACTGCTCGCCTTTGACGGCGAGCCGCGCGGTCTCGTCCGCGGCGCGCTGTCTCTGCGCATCCAGACCGACCACCGCCTTCTCCTGCGCGTGTCCCGCTGCGTTCAGCGCGGCAATGGCGTCCACGGCGTCGGCCATCGTGAGCTCGAGCGCCGTCGTCTCATCGACGAGCCGGCCCAGCCCTTCGCGCTCGGCCCGGATCCGCTCGCGCAGCTCCTTGATCTCGCGCTTGGTCTGGAGAATCCCGCGGGCGTCGTCGCGGCTGCCGCCGGACACCAGGTGGGGACCACGGAAGACGACCCCCTCGCGCGTGACCACGGGGCGGTCCGTCAGCCGGCTTGCGGCCTCGGCACGTTCGTAACTGTCAGCGATCCAGGCATCTCCCATCGCAGCGCGAACGGCATCGGCAAACGGGCCGGTCACGCGCACCGCTGAGGACAGCGCCAAGAGCCCTTCGAGTTGTGCGGCGTCCACACCAGCGTCGGCCGTCACGGCAGCCGGGAACGGCCCCGACGCGATCAGGAACCCGCAGCGCCCGGCCCCCGCCTCACGAATCACATCGAACCCGGCGGCGGCGTATTCGGGCCGCTCCACGACAACATGCTGAAGGAGATCGCCGAGATAGGCCTCGACCGCGCGCTCGCATCCCGCGTCAACGTCCAGATAGTCGGCGATTGCGCCCTGCTGGTTGACCTTGCCGTTCGCCTGCGCGAGCACGGCCTTGGGGGCGTCGCCGTAGCCGGCACGCGCCGCTTCGAGTTCCTCGAGCGACTTCAAGCGCGCTTCGAGCCCGGCCAGCGCCTGCTCCTCGGCGCGCACCAGGCGCGCTCGCCACTCGTGTTCCGCGCGGGCCGCCGCCAGCTCGGCCTCCCGCGCCCCGCGCGCGGCGCGCGTGGCCTCCATGTCCGCGTGCGCCCGTTCGAGTGCCGCCTCGGCGGCCGCGCCCTCGGCATAGGCGCGCTCGGACTCGATCCGCACGTCGTCGGCCTCGACCGCAAGCTTGTTCAGTGCCGCGGCGACCCGGTCCCGGGCGATGCCCGCGTGCTCGACGGCGTGGCGAAGGGCGGTGGCCGCGTTGAGGGCCGAGAAGACCTCGCTCCTCGCGGCCTCGACGTCCGATTCGAGGCCTTCGATCTCGCGGTGCGCCAGTTCGTGGGCCTCGGACTCGGCCGCGAGCTGCTCGGCCGCCCGGGCGCGGTCCGCCTCCGCGGCGACCGCCGCGTCGCGCCGTCCGGCAAGCGCCGTCTGCGCCGGTTCGCGGCGGGCGTCGATGGCCGCCACTTCCGCGGCGATCGCGGCGGTCCGCGCCTCGAAGGTCGCGACCTGTTCGCGATCGAAGAGAATCTGCTGCTGCTGGCGATTGATGGCGAGCTCCCGCGCGTGCGCGGCCTCGCGCGCGCGCGTGGCGAGCGATTCGGCCTCGACCATCTCGATGCGGAGACGCCCCAGATCGTTCTCGACC
>JBEQUD010000393.1:0-2437 GCA_040349235.1 Acidobacteriota bacterium | reverse complement strand
AGCTGCCGCCCGAGCGCGTAGGCCAGCAGCTTCTCCGTCATCGCACCGACGAACTGTTCGCGGCGCGCGAGCAACGCAGTCCGGAGCCCGTTCGGGCCCTGGAACGCCGTGCCGTTGGGGAGCACGCCTGAGGCATCGACCGGTGTGCCGGCATCGACCGTGCGCCACTTGCCGGTCGCATCGAAGTTCTCCAGCGCGAACCCCAGCGGATCCATCGACGTATGGCAGGCCGCGCACACCGGGTTCTTCCGGTGCGCTTCGAGGCGCGCGCGTACGGAGGCCGGCCGGCCGTTTTCGCCGCTGTCCTTGAGGCCCGGCACGTTCGCGGGAGGTTGCGGTGGTGGGGTGCCGAGCAGGCTCTCGAGCACCCACTTGCCGCGCAGCACGGGGGACGTGCGGTTGGGATACGACGTCACCATCAGCAGGCTGCCCTGGCCGAGCAGGCCGCCGCGCGGGCTGTCGTTGTCGAGCGCAACGCGACGGAACCGGCTGCCGAAGACATTGGGGATTTGGTAGTGCCGCGCCAGCCGTTCGTTGAGGAAGGTGTAGCGAGCGCTCAGCAGATCGACGACGCTCTGGTTGCGGCGCAGCTGGTCGTCCACGAAGAGCCGGGTCTCCTGCTGGAGGGCGTCGCGCAGCGTCTCGTCGAAGTCCGAGAACATCTCCTGGTCGGGCGCCGCGTCCCGGAGGTTGCGCAGCAGCAGCCACTGGCCGACGAAGTTCTCGACGAGCGCCTTCGACCGCGGGTCGGCAATCATCCGCCGGACTTGCTGGTCGAGGACGGCCGGCTGGTGCAGCGTGCCCTGCACGGCCAGATTCACCAGCGTCCGGTCGGGGATGCTGCTCCAGAGGAAAAACGACAGGCGGGAGGCCAGCTCGATGTCGCTGACCCGGTAGGCGGCGCCGGCAGCGACACGGCTCGGGTCGCGCTCGACGCGAAACAGGAAATTTGGCGCCGCGAGAATCCTCGCAAGGGCAACCTGGATGCCCGCGACGAAATCGCCCTCGCGCCGGCCAGTCCGGTAGAACTCGACGAGCGTCTGCACCTCTTTGTCGCTAACGGGCCGGCGGTACGCCTGGCGCGCCAAGGAGGCCAGAATCCGCCGGGCGCACGGTTCTTCGTCGGCGGCCGTCGCGGGCCGGCACGCCAGGACCTTGCGGACGCTCGGCGTGTCCGCGCTGCCGCCGCGTGCGGCCGCGGCGTAGGGGCCGCTGATTGCCACACTGTCCACGGCCTGGGGCCGCGTTTCGTCCCGGGCGAGGTCGCTCGACGTCCGCCGCGCGCGAATCGTGGCCTCCTCGGGCTTGGTGAATCGGCCCACGAACGACACGCCGACGAGCTTGGGGCCCGCCTTGACCGGCAGGCGCACTTCGAGGCCTTCGTCCGCGTGGTGCGACCACTGTTCCCAGTCGGGATCCCCGAAGATGTCCCCCGCGAAGCTCGCCGCCGCCGTGAGCCCGTGGTTCTCGCCGCCGATCGTGAACGTCTTGACGCGCTCGCCGTCGATCCGGACGTCGAGCTGTTCGGGCTCGGCGAGGCCGACGATGTAGTCGTACAGCTGGCGGCGCAGTCGGACCTTGATGACGTACTCGCCGTCGGCCGGGAAGTTGTAGCGGACCGTCGTGCCGCCGCGCGAACCGAACGGGAGATCCTCCCCTTGGCCCTCTTGCGCCGCGAACTCCGACACCTTGAACGTGTCGGTGACGGGGCTCGACGGTGGAAGGCCAAGCGCCAGGCGGCTCAGTCGCCTCGCGACCGACATGTACCGCTCGAGCAGCGCGGGCGAGACCGACAGCAGGCTGGCGTTGTTGTCGAGACCCTGCGCATCCGCGTCGTCCGGCGGCAGGAGCGCTGTTGTATCGACGTCGAGGCCCAGCAGGTCGCGGACCGCGTTCCGGTATTCGGCGCGGTTCAGACGGTGGAGCGCCTGGGTACGGCCGGGGTTGGGATGGAGTGCCGCCTCCCGGTCGAGTTGGCCCTCGAGTGCCTCGACGAACGTTTCGGTGGTCTGGTTGTCCGGTCGTGGGAGCCCTGGCGGAGGCATGGACCCCATGCGCAGCTTCCGGAGAACCTTCTCCCAGACCTCTGCGTCGGCGCCAACGTGGGCGAGGTCCTTGGTATCCAGCGCGAGGCCGCCGACACGGCGTTTGTCGTTGTGGCAGCCGACGCAGTACTTGCTGAGGATGGTCTTGTCGGGGGGCGTGGCCGGGCGCGCCGGGGTGGACGCTCGCGGCCGAGGGGCAGCTGCCTCGGCGAGGCTGGTCGCTGGGGCGGTGAAGGCCACTCCGCAGGCGACGAAAGCGAGCAGCGCCTGAGGAATCCGATGGTCCCGACTCATACGCCCTCTTCTCCGTCGCGAGTATTCGTCAGCGCCAGGGTGCCTGTCAATCGATGCCATGGACGGGCCGCCGCGGCGGGGTGTAGTATTGCCGACCG
>JBEQUD010000291.1:0-6981 GCA_040349235.1 Acidobacteriota bacterium | reverse complement strand
CGCTCGTGCAGTTCCCAGGCGCCGTGGGGCATCTCGGGATTCGTCGGCCACTGGTTATTGGTGTACGTGCCCGAGTACGTAAGCACGCGGTGGTACAGCTCGGGGTGGTACCAGGCCATGGCGAGCGCGGCGGAGCCGCCGGAACTGCCGCCCATCGTCATGCGGCCGTCGGGGTCCTTCGTCAGCTTCACGTTGTACTGTTTCTCGACGAGCGGCAGGACTTCGGCCTCGACGAACTCGGCGTAGCGGCCTGACATCGTGTCGTATTCGAGGCCGCGCTCACTGCCCCCGCCGTCCCCGCTGCCGTTGCCGATGGAGACCGCAATCATCACCGGCAGGCGCTTCGCCGCGATGAGGTTGTCGAGCGCCACGAACAGCCCGCGGTCCGGGCCGTCCGCGCCGACGATGAACGGCGCGACCGTGCCGGGCACGTACTGCTTGGGCACATAGACGGCGACCTTCCGGGTGTAGGGCGCGGCGTGGCTGCGGATCGGCATCCGGCCGTCCGGGCCGGGCACGTCGCCCGGGAGCGGCGCCTCGCGCGTGACCCCTGGATAGAACTTGCTGTCGGTGGACTCCATCGTGAAGTTGTAGATCGTCCCCTCGGGCACGCCGGCCTGCGCCGTCATTTCCGGTGCGGGGGTGTGCGTGGGGCCAATGATGAAATTGCCGTCCGCGGTCGCCGGGGGGTTGGCGCCGTCGGGCAGTTCCGTTGCGGCGACATAGCCAGGTGTGTGCGGATCGCGCGTCGGCGACGGCGGACGCGCCGGGCGCGCGTTCGCGGGAGGCGCACCGGCTGGCGGCGGCACGGGCGTCTGGGCCAGTGCCGGCACGGCGGCGACGAGCGTTCCGACGAGCAGCGTGGCATTCAGACAGCGCAACATGGCAGCTCCAGGGTGTTGGGTCGCCAAATCCTACTCGAAGGGCCCCGCCGCCGCGAAGCCCGCCGTGTCGGCGGCCAATGTCGGCTCAGGGCTCGTCCCACAGGCTCTGCAACGTCCAGGGGCTGCCCGGCATCACCCACAATCCGCCGGTCAGGAAGCGGTAGTGCCGGTCGAGCGCGGCAATCTCGTCCAGGTCCCTCGCGGTCAACGCAATGTCCGCCGCCGCGAAGTTCTCGCGGATGCGGGCCGGGTGGACGGACTTCGGAATCACCGCCACACCGCGGTGCACGTGCCATGCGAGGAGGACTTGGGCCGGCGTGCAACCGCGCGCGCGGGCAATCGCCTGGATCGTGGCGTTCTCCATCAGCGATGGCTCGCCCGGCGCCTTGAAGGACGCGGGCCGGTCCGACGAGCCGAGCGGCGAATACGCCGTCAGGTGGATGCCCCGCGCCGCGCAGTACGACACCAGCGCCGGTTGTTGAAGAAACGGATGCAGCTCGACCTGATTGACCTCGGGCTGGATCGTGCAGTGCGCCAGGAGGTCGCCCATCTTCTTCGTGGAGAAGTTCGACAGGCCGATATGCCGAGCGAACCCGCCCCGGACCGCACCCTCCATGGCCGCCCACGTCAACTCGATCGGTGCCTCGGAGGGCGGCAGCACATCCTCGGCGGAATTCGGAAGCCCCACGCCAGGCTTGAGCGCGACCGGCCAGTGGATCAGATACAGATCCAGGAAGTCGAGGCCCAGGTCCGTGAGCGACCGCCTGAGCGCCGGCTCGACGTCGGCGCGGCCGTGGGCGCTGTTCCAGAGCTTCGAGGTCACCCACAAGTCGCGGCGCGTCACCTCGCCGTCGCGGAGTGCGTCGCTGATGGCGCGGCCGATTTCCGCCTCGTTGCCGTATGCGGCGGCGCAGTCGATGTGCCGGTAGCCGACGTGAATCGCCTCCCTGACGGCGGCGTAGACCTCGCCGGGCTTCGACTTCCATGTGCCGAGCCCGAGGATGGGCATCTGGTCGCCGTTACCGAACGCAAGTGTCTTCATGTCATCTCCTGTCGGGCGGGCACGGCACCACGCAGTGCCCACGTGCGAACGATTGCCGGCACGTGCTCACGCGGCATATGGATCCAACGCCAGCGCGGCGAAGCTCGCCAGCCAGTGCTCGCCCGCGTAGTCGCCGGCGATGCGGTCAATGGCACTCGCGAGATGCCGATCGATCGTCGCTTCCACCCTCGGCACGAGCGGTGCGTCGGCTGGCAGCCGATCGACGATACGGCGCCAGCACCACGCGCGCGACAGGTTGAGCCCGTCCAGGTGCGCGATGTGTCCATCCGTGCGATCGGGGACCGTCGCCGGCGTAAACAGCACCTCGGGCGTGCCGCCGCCGGCGTTCGGCAGATAGCGCGCGAACCACGCCGCGAACTCGTCGCGCCCCATCACCGCAGCGAGGCACGCGGCCTCGACGAGCACCGGCGATAGAAAGTCGGACAGCGACGGCTCGAGCACCTGCATCGCCGCGTCGGCCGCGTACCAGCCCCGCGCCTTGCCCGCGCAGAGAGACGCCAGGGCAGCATCGCCGGCCGCGTCTGCATACTCGAGCGCCAGCAGCAACGCGAACGCGGTGTTCGGATGGAGCCCGGCCCGGACGGGATAAACCGCGAGCGGGAGGAACTCGTGGAACCGGGCGACGAAGGCATCCGCAAGAGGCTGCAGCGCCGAGTGCCACTGCTGCCCCTCCGTGCTGTGATGGCGCGCGAGTTCTGACGCGAGCATGAGCGCCCACGCCCAGCCATACGGCCGCTCGAAGGCGCGGGCCGACGGGCGCGCGAGATAGGCGACCTCGCCCGCGACCTTGTCGGCCGTGAACTGCGCGTCCAACAACGCGCGAATGGCCGAGGCCTCCGGCATCCCTGGAAAGCGGCGGTACAGACGCGCGAGCAGCCAATGGCCGTGCACCGAGGAATGCCAGTCGAAGCTGCCGAAGAAGATGGGGTGCAGGTCGCGCGGCCCGCGGACATCCGCGGGCCCCGTCAGGACGTGGTCCATCTTGTTCGGCCACTCGCGCGTGACGTGCCCGAGCGCAACGCGAGCCATGCGCGCGGCCATGTCGGGCGTCAGCATCGGTTCAGATTACCCCATCGTGCCGCGTCGAGGGCGGCGTGCCCGCCGCCGGCAGACACGAGAGCCTGTGTCGGGACAGAGTGATAGGATCCGCCCGATGCTATTACGAACGATTGCCGGTATGTTGCTTCTTGCCTTCACATTGCCGGCAGCTCCGGCAACGGCCGCGACGCTCGACGTGTATGTCATCGATGTGGGGGGAAAATCGTCCCTGTTCGTGTCCCCATCGGGCGAGACCATTCTGTTCGACGTCGGCGGCTCCGCGACCGTGGACCGCATCGTCGAAGTCGCCAAGGTGGCCGGCGTGAAGAAGATCGACTACCTGGTGGTGTCCCACTACGACGGCGACCACGTCAGTGGGGTGCCGGCCCTGGCCGCGCGGATGCCCGTCGGCACCTTCATGGACCACGGCGCCAACGTGCAGCTCGGCAACCCGAGATACACCGCCAACGTGGACGCGTACATGGCCCTCATCGCGAAAGCGACGCGTGTCATCGCGAAGGCTGGCGACACCATCCCCATCAAAGGGTTCGACGCACAAGTCGTGATGGCGGGCGGGAAGGCCATCACCGAACCGGTGAAGGGCGCGGGCCAACCGAATCCGGCGTGCGACACCACCCCGCGCAAGACGTGGGGCCTCGATGCGCGCGGCATCCTCGACAACCACGACACCAACGAGAACTCGCAGGCCATCGTGCTGCTCGTCACCTACGGGCGGTTCCGCCTGCTCGACCCAGCCGACCTGACGTGGAACAAAGACCGCGAGCTGTTCTGCCCGATGAACCGCATCGGTACGGTCGATGTGGAGATGACCGCCAATCACGGCGTGGAGAACGCCAACTCGCCGGTGATGGTGCACGCGGCGCGGCCGCGCGTGGTCATCGCGGACAACCCCACGAGCCACGGCGCGACGCCCGAGGTGTTCGCGGTCGTCAAGGCCTCGCCCGGGCTCGAGGACTACTGGCAGATGAACTATCAGCCGGCCGGGGGCGAGGCGGCGAACGTCCCACCGGATTTCATCGCCAACCCGGCGGGCAGCCCTGGCGGGAAATGGATCAAGATCTCGGCGGAACTGGACGGCACGTTCACCGTGACCAACACGCGCAACAACTTCACCAAGACCTACCCGCCGCGCAAGTAGAGGGGTGCCAACCGCAGGTGGGGGCGAGAACGTCCTTACTTGGCCGGCTTGGCTTCCACCGTGGCGGGAATCCCTTCCTCGACCGACACCTGCCAGTCGACGTCGGACGACTCGACGACGGCGAAGAAAGGACGCGGGTCTTCGGTCACATACGTCGTGTCGTGCCCGACACCGCGTACGTCGATCGCTGTCGTCAGCCGGCGGCCACTGATGGAACTCATCACCGACAACTGAAATCGCCCGGCGCCTGGTGTGGGTTCGTGGGTGGTCGCCCACGTGATGCGCAGGAAGCCCGTGTCGCTCGTGAAGGACTCGGTCTGCGTGTTGCCGCGACCCGACCACGCGCCGAGCGGGCGCCAGACGGTGACGGCCTTGGGCGGCGGCGAGGCCGTGCGTGCACACGCCGACGAGGCCAGCACGGCCGCGCAGACGACGCGCCCCAGACGGGTCCTGACGCTCAGACGTTGGCCGTCAACGGGGCCTGCGTAGGCCTGCCCACCGCAAGCGCGGTCAGAATGTGGTCGAGCGTCACCGGCGCGCGCACGAACACTTCGTCCCCGACCGCGGCCGAAATCGCGTTCAGCACCGCGCAGCACCCGCCCGCGACCGGCGGCTCGCCGATGCCACGGGCGCCCACCGGTGTTTCCGGATCGGCCAGCCCGACCGCCGCCCAGTCCATGTGCGCGGGCACGTCGAGAATCGTCGGCGGCTTGTTGCTGTAGAAGCGCTTGGCGAGCGGCACGCCGTACCGCTGGTCGTAGACCCACCGCTGGCTGATGGCGTGGCCGATGCCCAGGATGGAGCGGCCGAGCACCTGGCCGCCGAGCGCGGCGGGATGGATGACCGTCCCCACGTCGGCGACACAGAGGTAGTCGAGGATGCGGTAGACGCCCGTTTCGGTGTCCACCTCGACCTCGGCAAACGACGCCACGAACGACATCGTGCTGCCATCGTGCGGGTACGAGTCGCGGGCCACGCCCATCAACCCCTGCCCGGCGAGCGCTGCGGCAGACCGCTTCGTGAAGGCGTTGATGTCCTTGGGCACCTCGTGGCCGTCGTACACGCCGCCGAGGTCGATGGCGCGCTGCGCGGCATGCGCCATCGTCATGCCCGCACCGCTGCCCTTGCGCGCGACACGCTCATTGGCGACGACGTAGTCTTCGGGCCGGCCGCCCAGGTCTTTCGCGGCGATCTGCTGCAGCTTCTTGATGGCGTCGCTGGCCGCCGCGTGCGCGGCGCGCGTCATCGCGTGCGTCGTCTGGCTGCCGCCGGACACGCAGCTCCACGGCAGGTGCCTGGACGTGTCGCCCCAGGTGACCTCGCACTTCTCCCAGGGCATGCCCATCATCTCGGCGGCCACGCGCTGGCAGTCCGAAAACGACTCCGTGCCGAGGTTGCCGATGCCGGTCTGGATGTACATGCGGCCGTCAGGCTTGATGACGAAGAGCCCGTCGAAACCGACAGACCCCGCGGCAAACGAGCTAATCGCCACGCCGCTGCCGCGCACCTTCGCGCCCTGCCGCTGCCCGTTGCGGGCCTTGCGCTCGTCCCACTTGAACATCGCGGCGCCCTTGTCGAGCGCCTCTTTGACGAAGCAGCTGGTGGTATACGCCTGCTTCCCCTTTGGATCGGGGGGGCCGAACTTGGCCTTGCCGGCCGGGCCGTTGATCTTGCGGATCTCGACCTGATCGATGCCGAGCTGACGCGCCGCCTTGGCGACGACCGGCTCCATCAAGGTGATGCCTTGCATCCCGCCAGGCTGGCTCTGCGCGCCGCGCGGGGGCGTGTTCGTAATCGCCGTCACGCCGCGCCAGCGCATCGCCTCGGGCTGGAACATCAGCGACGCGAAGCGGCTCGCCGTGTTGCCGTCGCCGCCGGGGCCGTACGGTCCGCCCTCGACCACCGTGAACATGTCGATGGCGGTGATGCGGCCTTCCTTGGAGAACCCGACCTTCATCCGGCCGTGCATGGCGGGACGCGCGCGGCCGATGGCGTGCTCTTCCTCGCGGCTGACGCGCATCTGCACGGGCGTCCCTGTCTTCTTGGCGAGGAGCGCCGGGATGATGTCCGTCACCGAGCCCGTGCCCTTGCTGCCGTACCCGCCGCCGCAGTACTCGCTGATGAGCACGATGTCCTCTGGCTTGAGGCTCAGCCAGCGGGCGACCGACATGACGGTCTGCGCGACGCTCTGTGTCGATAGATGGATGTAGAGCTTGCCGTTCTGCCAGTACGCCATCGAGCTCCGGCTCTCGAGGCACTGATGGCTGACGTTCGGGGTGACGAACGTCTCGTCGAGGACGAGCGCGGCCTTCTTGAAGCCGGCCTCGATGTCGCCAAAGGTCCACGGGGCGTCCGTGGCTTTGCCCGTCGGCAGGCGGCCCGCCCGGTATTCCGCGGCTTCGGCCTCCGTCCATTTCAGGTCCGCCACCTGCGGGGGCGGCGGCGGCTGGCCGGGCGCCGCGTCGGGCCGCACCCAGACGTTCCCTTCGACGCGGGGATTCTTCGCGCCCGGCAGGAGCGAGGCCACCGGGTCCACGCTGAACGGCAGGGGTTCCCAGCGGATCTTGATCTTCTCGATGGCGTCGGCGGCGGTCAATTCGTCCACAGCCGCCACGGCCAGGACGGGTTCGCCCTGATAGAGCGGCTCGTTGGTCAGCGCCGTCTCGCTTTTCAGGTTGGCCTTGATGACCTGGCCCGCGTCGTTGACCTGGTCCTTGGGGCCCGGCACATCGTCCGCGGTGAGGATGGCCTTCACGCCCGGCATCGCCAGCGCGGCGCTCGCGTCGATGCTCTTGACGCGCGCGTGGGCGTAGGGGCTCAGGAGGAGCTCCGTGAAC
>JBEQUD010000327.1:0-3147 GCA_040349235.1 Acidobacteriota bacterium | reverse complement strand
CGTCGAGCCCGTCCAGGCCGGCCGCCTGATTCAGAAGCTCTGTCGAGACGGCGTATGCGCGCGGCGGTCCGGCCGAGACCTGCCGCGCGACATCCATCACGTGCGCGTCGAATCCAGCGACGTCGGACACCGCTGTGACAAGGCCATACTCGCGAGCCTGCGCCGCCGTGAGTCGCGGGTTCAGAAACACCAGTTCCATCGCCCGCCGCACGCCCACGAGGCGCGGCAGGAAGAACGTGGTGCTCTCCGCGCCGGTCAGGCCCGTCTTCGAATACGCCCACTCGAAAGTGGCGCGCGTGGATGCCAGGACGAGATCGCACGACATCGCAATACCGAGTCCGCCTGCGGCCGCCACACCGTCCACGGCCGCGATGAACGGCTTGGGCGCGCGTCGAATCTCCGAGATCGCGCTGTGGATGTACTCGAGGATCTGCTTGAAGGTCTCACCGTACCCTCCGCTCCTCGACCCGGGCGCGAGGTACTCCTGTCCGCCGCGGTCGCCGCCGTCACGAATGCACTTCAGGTCGGCCCCGCTGCAGAACACGCCGGGCTGGCCCTTGAGGACAACGACGCGGACGGTGTCGTCGCGGGCGTATCCCAGCGCCGCACGCCGGAAGTCGCGCGCCGTCTCGACGTCCATCGCGTTGAACCGGGCCGCCCGGTCGATGGTGATCACGCCGACGTCGCCGTTACGCTCCGCACGAATATCCGACATCGACAATCCTCGTGGAGGGGCCGGCAGGTACGTGGCGGGCCAGGGTATCGAGGTCGATCTCGCCGGCGGCAATGGACGCCAGCGTCCGCACCAGCACCGGCCCGGACGCCTGCCGCAGCATCCATTGCTCGTGCGCATAGGCATAGGCCTTCAGCATGTCCGTCGCGCCAGAGAGACGCGCGTCGCGCACGAGCGGCGCCACGGCAAATGGCCACGACCGGACGAGCGGCGGACCGCCGTCCAGCTCCTCGGTCACCACGTGCGAGGTAGCGTACGTGGCTGTTTCCCCCGCAACGATCGCGTCGCGCACGGCGCGGAGGCCGGCGAAGCGCGGGCGCCCGTCCGGGAGCCGCAGCGTGAGGTCACTCAGGTGCAGGTTGATCACCCGCTGCTGATAGGCGCCAAGCAGCCAGTCGGTCGCGATGTACAGATAACCGGCAAGGACGACGAGATCCGGCGCGAACGGCTCGAGAAGAGCGACCGTCCTGGCATCGTGCTCGGCCCGGACCGACATCCGTCGGCATGGCATCGGGTGGTGGAGAACGGCGATACGGCGGCCCTCGACCGCGGCCCGTTCGACGAACTCGGCCTCGGTCGTGACGATGCAGGCGATCCGATACAGCCCGCGCCGGTCGGCGTCGAGCATCAGGTCCACAAGACCCGGTACCCGGTTCGACGACGTGACGACGGCGATCCGTGGTCGCGAGGTGGTCAACATATGCGCGGCAACAGTTCGCCGTCAGGTTCCGCCACGAGTCGCTGGCCGAAGCCGGTATTGAGCACCACGAAGCCCGGGCGATCGGCCGTGCACCGGCCGATGATGGCGGCATCGCGGCCGAGCGGATGCGCACGCAGGACGGCGAGCACTTCCTCCGCCTGCGCGGGCCTGACGCCAATCACGGCCTTCCCTTCATTCGCCACGAACAGCGGGTCGATGCCGACCAACTCCGAGATGCCGCGCACCGCTGCCCGCACGGGGATCGCCGCCTCGTCGAGCACGATGCCGACGTGGCTCTTCGAGGCCATCTCATGGAGCGTTCCCGCCAAGCCTCCACGCGTCGGATCCTTCATGGCGGAAATGGCATCAAATCCCACGTCGAGGACGTCGGCGATCAACCCGTTCAGCGGCGAGACGTCGGATACGAGCGGGGTGTCGAGACCCAACCCGTGGCGCGTGGCCATGACCGCCATCCCGTGATCGCCGATCGTGCCGGTGACGATGAGGAAGTCGCCGTCGAGGAGGCCGGAGTCGGTGACCACATGCGAGGTGAGGCCGACGCCGGCCGTGTTGATCACGATGCCGTCGATCTCACCCTTGCCCATGACCTTGGTATCGCCGGTCACGATGTGGCCGTTCGCCTCGCGGCACGCGTCGCGCATCGACGTAACGATGCGCACCAGATCGGCCCGTTCGAATCCCTCCTCGACCACGACGCTGCAGGTCAGGCCAAGGACATCGGTTGCGCCCATCATCGCCAGATCGTTGACCGTGCCGGACACCGCGAGCCGGCCGATGTCGCCGCCCGGAAAGAACGGCGGGTTGATGACGTGCGAATCGGTCGTGAGGATGAGCCAGCGGTCGTCGATCCGGATCGCGGCCCCGTCGTCGAGCGCGGCGAGTCCGTGCATGCCGGGCGGCTGTGCAGGATCGGTGTCGAAGCCGTGGAGGAAGGTCTCTGCGATGAGACGCCGCATGGCTCGACCGCCGGCGCCATGTTTCAGCATGATGCGATCGGACGCGGGAACCGTCACCGTCATTGTGCGCCTCTCAGACTCGGCACCGAGCCGTACTCGTGCCAGATGCGGCACGTCCCTTCACTGCTGACCATGCACGCGCCGACCGGGGTGTCCGGCACGCACGCCTGACCGAAGAGCGGACACTCGGCCGGCGACGCGATGCCGGCCATGATGTTTCCGCAGATGCACTGCCGCACGAGCGACGAAGGCTGAGTCCGCCACAGCGATGCGACGTCGATGCGGAAGCGCCGTCGAGCATCCACCGCGGCCCATTCGTCGCGCAGCCGGAGGTTGCCGTTGGGCACGTGCGCGATGCCACGCCACCGCCCGCCGACCGGCTGGAAGACCCGCCACAGCTGCGCCTGCGCGTTGCGGTTGCCCTCGCGCGTGACGCAGCGCGGAAACATGTTCACCACGGCATGCTCGCCGTCCCGCACCATCTCGACCAGGCGGACGAGCGCGGCGAGGATGTCGAGCGGCTCGAACCCGGCGACGACCACCGGCACGTGGTGGCGGGCGACGAACGGCTCGAAAATGCCCCAGCCGGTGATGGCGGCGGCGTGGCCCGCCGCCAGAAAGCCCTCGACGCGCGATCCCGGCATCTCGACCACGATCTCCATGACGGGCGGGATGTACTTGTGGGCCGACAGCACGGAGAAGTTCGGCGGCACGCCCGACAGGATGACGGCGGCCGT
>JBEQUD010000307.1:0-4394 GCA_040349235.1 Acidobacteriota bacterium | reverse complement strand
CGGCCGCGTCCTCCGCGTGCTCCAGCTCTGACAGCACCACCACGAATTCGTCCCCGCCGTGCCGGCTGACGGTGTCCGAGCTGCGCACACACTTCGTGATTTCGCGCGCGACGGACCGAATCAACTCGTCGCCCACCAAGTGTCCCAGCGAGTCGTTGATGTACTTGAAGCGATCGATATCGATGAACAGCACGGCCAGCCAGCGTTTGTAGCGACGGACCATTTCGAGCGAGCGGCCAAGGCGGTCGCTGAGCAACAGGCGGTTCGGGAGATCGGTCAGCGGATCGTGGCTGGCGAGGTGCGCCATCTGGAGCGACAGGGCGCGCCTGGTCGTGACGTCGCGGAAGACGACCGTGGCCCCCGTCATGCGCCCCGTAACGTCACGGAACTGTTGGGCCTTGTACTCGACCGCGAGTTCCGTGCCGTTGCGCCGAATCAGGACGTTATCTGGTGCGATTTCGAGAACAGGGCGCCAGGACAGCGCACCGTCACCCGACAGTGTGACGGCTTCTCTCGTGGTCGCGTTCACAATCTGGACCACGCCGTCCAGCCGCTCGCCGATCGCGTCGGCACGGACCCAGCCCGTCATGTTTTCTGCCATCCGGTTGAGGGAGGTGATGCGAAGGGACTCATCCAGCGTCAGCAAACCGTCCCCGATGGAATCGAGCGTCAGCTCAGTCCGTGCCCGTTCGGCGAGCACCGCGCTCTCCGACTGCGCGCAGTCCACGGCGTAGCGGATGGCCCTCGCCAGCCAGTAGCTGTCGAGGCGGCTCGCGAGCAGGACGTCGCGCGCCCCCGCCGCGAGGAGCTCGACGGCGTTGCTGTCGTCGGCGACGATGGCAAGGACGGGCACAGCGGGCGCAGCATGCACCAGCCGCTCGAGCCCTTCGATGCCCGGCGAGTCCGGAACCTGCCTGTCCAGGAGGACCGCGCGAACGTGCGTAGTGGCCAGGCGCTCGAGCGCGGCGCCGAGCGTCCCCACCCAGCGCACCTCGTGTGGCTCGGTGCCCGGCTGCAGCAGCGCTGCCTGCGCAACTTGTCCGTCCTTGGGTGTCCCGCCCACGTAGAGGACACTGGCGGCGGCGTCGAAGGTAGCTGCGGCCATATCCCAAGACAACGTATACCAGAGGTAATAGGAACTGCCTGTGCAATAAGAGACACCCCTGCCCTGCAAACCGAGCTACGGTGAGGCTCCCCTAATTCTGGGGTAAGGAAAGCGAGGCGCTCGTTGAATGCACCAGCCCCACCCACCGCCAAGAGCGTCGTCGCGTTGTTCAACTCGAGCGACGACACCGTGGAAATGGTGCGACGCATGCTCGAGGCCTCAGGCTTTGCGACACTGATCGGATGCCGCTTGGCCGACCTGAAGAAGGGCCGTGTCGATTTCGAACGCTACATGGCGCTGCACCAGCCGCAGGTCGTGGTCGTCGATATTTCGCCCCCCTACGCCCAGAATTGGGCCTTTTTCAAGACCATCCGGGATAGTATGGCAATGAAGGGTCGCGGGCTCGTCCTGACGACCACCAGCAAGGACCGCCTCGACGAAACCGTGGGGCGCGACTCGGAAGCGCTCGAAATCGTCGGCAAGCCCTACGACCTCCGGCAGATCGACGGGGCCATTCGCACCGCCATGAAGCGGGCCAGCACACGGCGCGCGGCGCCGAGCCCCTAAGAATCCGTCTCGATCGCGTCCCTCCCTCACGCGCCGCCCGTCGCCCGCACGCGCTCGTTCGCTCGATCGCCCGACCTCCCGCATCGCCCCATCGTCCCGTGCTCGTCGTTATCGACCCGACGCATGCGCCGCGTTCGCAACCGAACCGCTCGTTCGCGTTTTCGCGGAATTCGCACGGGCCACTCTCGAAAGGGAACGAGGATAGATGCGGTCTCCCCAGGACACCACCCCGCCCAGGCCGCCCGACCGCCCGCGCGGTACGTCCTGGTTGCGTCCAGGGTCGCTGCAGGTGTGGCAGGCATGCCTCTTTGCGGCCGCCGCGACGCCAGCGACGCTCGCCCTGCGCCTTGCGCTCGACGGCCCCTTGGGCGGTCGGCCAACCCTGGTGCTGTTCACGCTGCCGATTATGGCCAGCGCCTACGTGGGTGGCCTCGGCGCCGGTCTGCTGGCGACGGTGTTGTCCTATTTCCTCGCCAGCTACTATCTGCTGGCGCCGCTCCACGGCATCCACGTCGCATCGGCGGTGGACCGCTGGCAGCTCTACGTGGTGCTGCTGGCGGGGGTGTTCATCAGCGGGCTGAACGAGGCACTCCACTGGGCACGCCGGCGCGTCGATATCGCCACGAGCGAGCGCGACACGGCCGCGGGCGACCGCCAACGCTTCTTCGCCCTCTCGCAGGACGTGATCTGCATCCTCGGTTTCGACGGCTACTTCACCGATCTCAACCCGGCATGGGAGGCAACGCTCGGGTACACGCGGGCGGAGATGCTCGGCACGCCGTTCATCGAGTTCGTCCACCCCGACGACCAGGCCGCCACACTGGTCGAGGCGGGGAGGGTGTCGGAAGGCCACGGGCTCGTCGCGTTCGAGAATCGGTACCGCTGCAAGGACGGCTCCTACCGGTGGCTCCAATGGAGCGTCACGCCGGTTCTCGTGGACCACGTGATGTACGGCGTCGCCCGCGACATCACCGAGGAGAGGCGGGTCAACGGGGCCCTCCACGACAGCGAACGGCGCTTTCGCTTTCTCAACGAACTGGCCGAGGCCACGCGCGCGCTGTCCGACCCAGGGGCGATCATGGCCGTGACGGCGCGGATGCTCGGCGAGCACCTGGGCGTCTCGCGCTGCGCCTATGCCGATGTCGAAGCGGACGGCGACCGCTTCACCATCCTGCATGACTACACAGACGGGTGCGCGACGACGGTGGGCACCTACCTGCTGTCGCGCTTCGGCGCCCGCGCCGTCCGCACGCTCGGCAGTGGCCAGACCCTGATTGTCCGCAATGTCGAGACCGAGCTCGGGGTTGCCGATGGTGCGGACATGTTCCAGGCCATCGGCATCCAGGCCATCATCACCTGCCCCCTCGTCAAGGACGGCAGGCTTCGCGCCATGATGGCGGTGCACCAGACCGCGCCGCGCGACTGGCAGGCGGCCGAGATCGCGATCGTGGAGGAGGTCGTCGAGCGCTGCTGGGCATCCATCGAGCGCAGGACGGCAGAAAGCCTCGTGGCGCGCGAGCAGGCGCGCATGCGCCGGCTGGTCGAATCGAATGCGCAGGGCGTGATCTTCTGGAATACCAAGGGCGAGATCCTGAAGGCCAACGACACGTTCCTGGGCCTCGTGGGCTACACACGAGCGGATCTGGAGGCGGGGCGCATCAACTGGAAGACGATCACGCCCCCGGAGTTCGCCGACCTCGACCGGCAGAGCCTGATGCAACTCGCCGCCACCGGGGTCTGCGCACCGTTCGAGAAGGAATACCTGCGCAAGGACGGGTCGCGTGTGTCCGTGATGGTCGGCGCGGCGCTCTTCGACGACAACCCCACCGAAGGCGTCTGTTTCGTCCTCGACATCACGCCGCGCAAGGAGGCCGAGGAGGCTCTGGTCGCAGCCGGTGTGCTGCAGCGCGCGATCTCCGAGAGCGCCAACTTCTGGAGCATCGTCACCGACGTGAAGGGCGTCATCCAGATCTTCAATGTCGGGGCGGAGCGGATGCTCGGCTACACCGCCGCCGAGGTGGTCAACAGGATCACTCCCGCCGAGCTGCAAGAGCCGCAGGAATTGAACGCGCGCGCCGTCGCGCTCAGCCTCGAGTTCGCCGTCCCGATTGCGTCCGGCTTCGAGGCGCTGTCGTTCAAGGCGTCGCGCGGACTCGAGGACATCTCCGAAGTGACCAAGGTCCGCAAGGACGGGACCCTGTTCCCGGCAGTGCTCACCGTCACCGCGCTTCGCGACCCCAACGGCGCCGTCATCGGCTACCTGTTCGTCGGCATCGACAACACCGTGCGGAAACAAATCGAGCTAGAGCGGGAAGGGGCGGAAGCGGCGCGGCAGACGAGCGAGGGCCGCTACCGGACGCTGTTCGAGTGTGCGCCTGATGGCATCCTCATCGCCACCCCCGAGAGCTACTACCTCGATGCCAACAGCACCATGTGCCGCATGCTCGGCTATACCAGGAGCGAGTTCGTCGGCCTGCACGCATCGGACATCGTGGTCGAGGCGGAACTTCCGTACATCGGAGAGGCGCTCGAGGCCATCACCGCGACGTCCGTGCACGCGCGCGAGTGGCGGTTCCGGCGCAAGGACGGCTCCGTGTTCGACGCCGAGGTGATCGCGACCCAGATGCCGGACGGCAACCTCCTCGGGGTGGTGCGCGACATCACGGAGCGCAAGCGCGTCGAGACGGCGCTGCAGCAGAAGAACCTCGAGCTCGAAGACGCC
>JBEQUD010000305.1:0-15495 GCA_040349235.1 Acidobacteriota bacterium | reverse complement strand
GACCGGCCTCGTCTGCGGCGGACAGATGGACGTCTACATCGAGCCGAGCGAACCCTCGCCGGAGCTGTACATCATCGGCGCCGGGCACGTGGGGTTCCATCTCGCCCGTCTGGCGCACGAAGTGGGCTTTCGCGTCCATGTCGTCGACGACCGAGAGAAATTTGCCAACGTGGAGCGCTTCCCGACCGCCGTGGACGTGGTCGTGCAGGACATCCCCACCTGGGTCGCCAGCACGGCGCTGCCCGCGCATGCCTACGCCGTCATCGTCACGCGCGGCCACACCAACGATCTGGAAGCGCTGCGGGCGCTCGCGCCCATCGACTTGCGGTATCTAGGGCTCATCGGCAGCCGGGCGAAGGTTGCGCGCATCTTCGAGGAGCTCGGAACCGCGGCCGACGACGGGCGGCTCGCCCATGTGCACGCCCCCATCGGCCTCGACATCGGCGCCGTCACCCCCCAGGAGATCGCCGTCAGCATCCTCGCGGAGCTCATCGCGGTCAAGCACGGCGCGTTCACGACGCGCGCCGGCACGGGCGCCTCGATGAAATGGACACCGCCCGCGCGCCGCGCTCAGGGCCCCGCCGAGGCCTGAGCGGCGCCGCCCCGAGTCCGCCCGCGCGTTGTATAATACGGGCTGGCACTCTCAACCGACGAGTGCCAAGTTCACGAGTGCGTCTTGATCGCGGGTCACCATCCATGACCGTCACCGAAGCCAACGACCGCGCCCGCCGCGTGCTGGCCGCGCTGGTGCGCCACTACATCGCGTCGGGCGAGCCTGTGGCATCGTCGCTGCTCGTCACGGCCGCCGGGCTCGGCGTCTCCTCGGCCACCGTGCGGAGCATGCTCGTGCGCCTCGAAGACCAGGGATACCTCCGGCAGCCGCACACGTCCGCGGGGCGCGTGCCGACGGACCGCGGCTATCGTTTCTACGTCAACCTGCTCCTCGAGCAGAAGCGGCCCCACGGCGCCGCTAGTCGCATGGAGGCCCGCCTGCGGCTCGACCGCTCCTCGCCGCCCAGCGACGCCCTGCTGCCGCAGGTCTCCCATGTCCTCTCGCGCGCGGCGCGCGGCATCGGCTTCGCCATACGGCCGGCCCATCAGGAGGCCGTCTTCGACCGGGTCGAGTTCGTCCCCTTGAGCTCCGCGCGCGTCCTGGTGGTCATCATCGCTCGCGGCGGCCACGTCACGCAGAAGGTCATCGACGTCGCAGAACCGCTCCAGTCGGACGACTTGCGGCAGGCGGCCACGTATCTAAACGTGGAATTCTCCGGTCTCCCGCTGCGGCTTGCCCGCGAGGCCGTGCTGAAACGCATCAATGAGGAACGACTCCTCTACGACGCCTTGCTGGCCCGGGCCATGCGGCTTGCCAGCTCGACCTTCTCCGACCTGCCGGACGAGCGTGCGGTATTTGTCGAGGGCGCCTCGGCGCTGCTCGCGAGCGGTCAGGCGTTCACCCTCGAAACCTTGCAGGCCCTCGTCAAGATGATCGAGGAGAAGCAACAGCTCGTGCGCCTGCTGAACGAATACATCGATGGGCCGGGCCTGACCGTCGTCATCGGGGCAGAGCACCAGGACCCCGATCTGCGGCCCTTCAGCCTTGTCGTCTCCACCTACGACGACGGCAACGGCATCGGCACCGTGGGCATCATCGGGCCGACACGTATGCGTTACTCCCGCGCGATTGCCGCCGTTGACGGCGCCGCGCAAGCCGTGTCGCGCGTGCTGCGCGATCAGAACTAGGACTTATGGCCGACAAACCCGTCCACGATCTCGAGGATGCCCCGGCGCCGGCTGGGGATGCAGCGGAGGAGGCACCGCCCGCCGACTCCACCGCCTTGCTGCAGCGCGAGCGCAACGAGTTCCACGACCGCTGGCTGAGAACCACGGCCGAATTCGACAACTACCGCAAACGCGTCGAGCGCGAGCGCCGCGAACAGGCCGACCATCAGGTGACGGGGCTGCTCGAAGACCTGCTGCTCGTCATCGACGATTTCGACCGCGCCCTGACCGTGGAGACCGGCGAGGCCGGGAAGGAGGCCACGGCCTACCGCAAGGGTGTGGAGTTGATTCACGCGAAGCTGAACGACCTGCTGCGCAAGCGCGGCGTCCGTCCCTTCGACGCCGTCGGCAAGGATTTCGACCCGAAGCTGCACCAGGCCGTCGTCCACGAGTCGAGCCCGGAGCATCGCGAAGGCGAGGTCATTGCCGACCTCCAGCGCGGCTACATGATCGGCGAGCGGCTCCTCCGCCCCGCCATGGTGAAGGTGGCCAAGGCGTGAGCAAGCGGGACTTCTACGAGGTCCTCGAGGTTTCGCGGACCGCGACCGACACCGAGATCAAGAGCGCTTACCGCAAGCTCGCCATGAAGTTCCACCCGGATCGCAACCCGGGCGACCAGCACGCGGAGGAGCGCTTCAAGGAAGCCGCCGAGGCGTACGCGATCCTTGCCGATTCCGACAAACGGAGTGCCTACGATCGCTTCGGGCATGCCGGCGTCGGCGCCGCTGCCGGAGGCGGTGGGTTCGACCCGAGCGGCTTCTCCGAGTTCGGCGACTTCGGGGACATCCTGGGCAGCATGTTCGGTTTCGGCGATGCCTTCGGCGGCCGACGGCGCGGCGGTCCCCAGCGCGGTGCCGACCTGCGCTACGACCTCGAAATCACGTTCGAGGAATCGGCACGCGGCTGCGAGACGGCCATCCAGATTCCCCGACAGGAACACTGCGAGACCTGCCACGGCAGCGGTGCAGCGGCGGGCTCGTCGCCCACCCAGTGCCCGCAGTGCCGCGGCCAGGGCCAGGTCCGGATGCAGCAGGGCTTCTTCACGGTCGCCCGCACGTGCGGGCAGTGCCGCGGCACCGGCCGAATCATCACCAAGCCCTGCACGACGTGTCACGGATCTGGCAACGTGACCCAAGAGCGCAAGATCACGGTCAAGATTCCGGCCGGCGTCGCTACCGGCCAACAACTCCGACTGCAGAACGAGGGCGAGGCCGGCGCGGCCGGCGGGCCAGCCGGGCACCTGTACGTCGTCGTTCACGTCCAGGAGCACGAGTTCTTCCGCCGCGACGGGCTGAATCTGTTCTGCGAAATCCCCGTCAACTTCACCACGCTGGCGCTCGGCGGCGACATCCAAGTGCCGACCCTCGACGGCGCCGAGAACGTGCGCGTGCCCGAAGGGTCGCAGACCGGCACCACGCTGCGCCTGCGCGGCAAGGGCATGCCCGAGATCGGCGGCCGGGCCAAGGGCGATCTCTTCGCCACCGTGCAGGTGCGCACCCCCAAGAAGCTGACCAGGGAGCAGCGCCACGCGATCGAGGCGCTCGCCAAGACGCTTCCGCCGGAACAGTTCGAGCCCCGTCCGCGGGAGGACGACACGCAGGACGAGCGGAACCTGTTCGACCGCGTGAAAGACATGTTCGGCTAGTGTCCACGCCGCGACCCGTTCGGACGTGGCCTGCGGTCGCCGTCCGCGGAACATTCGACGCCGACATCGTGCTGGCCGTGGCGGACGACGCCGGGCCGACCGCCGTCGATGAGAACGACGGCACGCTGCGGATCTTCTTCGCGGCGCCCGCCGCACGCGCCGACGCGCTGAGCGCGCTGCGCACGGCCGGTTACGACGCCCTCGCCGTGGATGTGGCCGACGAAGACTGGGCACGGCGGTCGCAGGCCAACCTCGGTGCGGTCGCGGTCGGACGCATCACGATCGCCCCACCTTGGGAGCACGCGCCGCCGTCGCGCCCGGATCAGGTGACGATCGTCATCCAGCCCTCGATGGGTTTCGGCACGGGGCACCACGCCACCACCCGGCTCTGCCTCGAGGCCCTGCAGGCTGTGAACATCGCGGGGCGCACTGTCCTCGACCTCGGTACCGGGTCCGGCGTCCTGGCGCTCGCTGCCGCGGCGCTCGGCGCGGCCTCCGCCCATGGCATCGACGATGACGCCGACGCCGTCCGTTCCGCGCAGGAGAACCTCGCCCTCAACCCGGGCATCACCGCAGCGACCGTGGCCGTCGCCGACCTCTTCACGGCGCGGCTGCCCTCGGCGGACGTGCTGACAGCCAATCTGACCGGCGCCTTTCTGGTTCGCGGCGCCGAGCGTCTGGCCACGCTCATGGCCCCCGGCGGCACCCTCATCATCAGCGGCCTGCTGCAGGCCGAGCGCGACGACGTCACGCGGGCCTTCGCCGCCGTCGCCCTCCACGTCCGGCGAGAGCGCGAGGAAGACGGCTGGCTGGCGCTGGCGCTGACCCGCGAGTAAGGGCCCTGAGGTCACCAAGCGCGGCCGAATCTGGTCTAATACGTCTAAAGACCAGAGGTACTCCATGTTCTCTTCCGCTGACGTCTCGGCCTGGATGCTCGCGGCCGCCGTGGCCGCCGCCGCCGTCCCCCTCGGCGGCGCCCAGAACCAGGCCCCGCCCCGCGACAGCCTCGCGCCCAAGACCGACGCCCCGAGCGGGGCGTCCGTGTCCGGGCGGGTCCTTGCCGCGGATACGGGGCGTGCGGTGCGGCGCGCGCGGGTGCTGCTGACGGCCGCGGAACTCCCCGGGGGCAGAGCTGGCCTGACGGACGACACCGGGGCGTTCGCACTCGCCGACTTGCCCGCCGGGCGCTACACGCTGGCGGTGTCGAAGACCGGGTTCGTGTCCCTCTCCTACGGCCAGCGCCGCCCGCTCCAGGCCGGCACGCCGCTGCAGCTCGCCAGCGGTCAGCAAATCACCGGCCTCGAGTTCCGTCTGCCCCGCGGCAGCGTCATGTCCGGCCACGTGTTCGACGAGACCGGCGAGGCCGCGCCGGGCATCATGGTGCGCGTCCTGCGCTACCAATACATCCAGGGCGACCGCCGGCTCGTCACCGCCGGGACGTCGCAGACCGACGACCGGGGCCAGTACCGCGTCTGGGGCCTCATGCCGGGGGACTACTACGTCGATGCCCAGGCGCGAATCAACCTCGGCCTGCCCGGCGGGGGACGCGGGGGGCCAGGTGGACGTGGCGGCCCGCCGGCGGGCATGGCGGGCGCGATTGCCGGCGCGATCGGCGCGGTTGCCGGCAACAATCTTGGAGCGCTCTTCGCGCCGGCCGACGACGACAGCCAGAAGGCCTACGCCCCGACGTACTTTCCGGGGGTTACCGCGATCGCCGACGCCCGCCCGGTCACCCTCGGGCTCAGCCAAGAATCCTCGGACATCGATTTTGGCCTGCAGCTCGTCCACGTCGCACACATCAAAGGGCGCGTCGTCGATCCCGGTGGAACGCCTACGTGGAGCGGAACCGTGACGCTCGCGGGCGAGAACGCCCCCGCCACCGGCGGCCGCGGGGGCGGCGGCTTTGGCGTCAGCTACGGCGGACGCATTCAGTGGGACGGCACGTTCGATATCGGCAACGTGCCGCCGGGTCGCTACACGCTCCAGGCCCGAGGGATGGACGCCGAGACGCCACAGTTCGGGGCTCAGCCTCTGATAGTCGCCGACGGCGACGTGGAGGGCGTGACCATCCAGCTCGCGGCGGGCGCCCGGATCACCGGCACGATAGTGTTCGGCCCTGGTCAGACGACGCACCCCGACCTCTCGAGCCTGCGTGTGACGGCGCCGACCACCGACAGCAGCGCGGGGGGCGTGACGCAGGGACGCGTGGACAGGGATGGCGGGTTCACGATCGACGGGCTTGCCGCCGGCCCGCACCTGATTCGCGTGAACGGCAACACCCGGGGTTGGACGCTGCGGTCGGTCACCGCCGGTGGCCGCGACGTCACCGACCTGCCGATCGAGCTGCGCAGCGGCGAGCGTCTCGACCGGGTGGAGATCGCGCTGACGGACCGCACCAGCGCCATCACGGGAACGATCGCCGACGAGCGCAATAGCCCGGTCACCGACTACACCGTCCTGGCCTTCTCTACGGACACGGCGTTCTGGCAGGCGCAGTCCCGACATATTGCAACGGCCCGTCCCGACCAGACGGGCACGTTCAAGATCGCGTCACTGCCCCCGGGCAGCTACTACGTGGCGACCGTCGATCCCGCCGAGCAGGGAGAGTGGTTCGAACCGGCGTATCTCGAGCAGCACCGGCTGTCGGCGACGCGCGTCGATCTCGGCGAGGGCGAAACCAAGACGCAGGACTTCAGGATTCGCGCGCAGAACTGACGCCGCGCGGCGCGGCAGGGCCTACAGATCGCCCCAGAGAAACTGGAGCACGCTGATGGCGGCGACCGGAACCGCGTCGGCGCGAAGCGTCCGGTGGCCCAGGGTGACGAGGCGCAGGCCGCGCTCGTGCGCAACCGACCACTCGTGCTCGGCCCATCCCCCTTCGGGGCCAATCGCCACGGCGGCGTCAACCGGCACCCGTTGTCCGGCTTCGACCGACAACGACGCCGCGTGGGCCGAGGTGCCAGGCTCGACGAGCATCAGGCGCTCGGCCGCCGCGGGCTCGTCGAGCCACGTCTCGAAGGTGAGCGGGCCGCGAATTTCCGGCACCACGGCGCGTCTCGACTGCTTGACCGAGGCGAGCGCGACCCGACGCCAGCGGTCCAGCCGCCCGCCGCGCAGCAGCGCGGCGACGGTCACCTCCGTCCGCGCGCTGACGACAGGCTGAACGGCCGCGACGCCGAGCATCACCGCGTCGCGGATCACATCGTCCATCTTCTCGCCCTTGAGCACGGCCTGCACCAGCGTCAACCCGACGGCGGCCTCCGCGGCCGGCACGAGGCGCGAGAGCACCTGCACGCGCACGTCGCGCCGTTCGGCCGTGACGACGCGCGCCAGCCACTCCTGTCCGCGGCCGTCGAACACCGCGATGTCGTCGCCCGCGCCGAGACGCAGCACGCGCGTGAGGTGCTCGGCTTCGTCGCGCGGCAGCACGACCATGTCGTCACCGGCATCGAGGGCCGGCGCAAAGAAGCGGTGCATCCCCGGATGATATGGCATCGGGGCCTCGTCTGGCGGGGGCCGACGCGCCGGGCCCCGTGCGCGGGCTGCGCTATACTCGCCCGCGATGTTCTTCCGCGGACAGATCATCGGAAAATACAAGATTCTCTCGACGATCGGCAGCGGCGGCTTCGGCACGGTCTACCAGGCGGAAGACACGTGGATCGACAAGAAGGTCGCCCTCAAGGTTCCGCACAAGCAGGGTCTCGACTTCGGCGAGCTGTTGCGCGAGCCGCGCCTGCTGGCCAGCCTCAATCACCCGAACATCGTGACGGTGCTGACGGCCGAGAAGCAGGAAAATGTCTTCTTCATCGTGATGGAGCTGGTCTCGGGCGATTCGCTCGAAACCGTCATCGCGCGGGACGGCGCGCTCGACCTGCCCCGCGTGCTCGACTACACCTGCCAGATCTGCAACGCGGTCGATCACGCGCACCGCCAGGGCGTGCTGCACCGGGATCTGCGGCCCGCGAACGTGCTCGTCTCGGACAGCGGCCTCGTCAAGGTGGCGGACTTCGGCACGTCGCGCTTCCTCGAGATCGCGGCGCACGGGACGACCATCATCGGCAGCCCGCCGTACATGGCGCCCGAGCAGTTCCAGGGCAAGGCGATGTTCGCGTCGGACCTCTACTCCGTCGGCGTCACGATGTACCAGATGATGACGGGCGTCCTGCCCTACGACACGCCCTCGCCCGCCGATCTCGATCGCCTCATGCGCGGCGATCTGGTCACGGCCCCACGGCTGCGCAACCCGAAGATCCCCAAGGCGCTCAGCGACATCGTCGTCAAAGCCATGGCCCCCGAGATCCGTGCGCGCTACCAGCGCGCGAGCGACCTGCTCGACGACCTGCTGGCGGTCGGGGCCGACGGCGCCAGGCGCGCCGCGCGCGCGACGCCGCCGCCGGGCGACGCGGCCTCTTCGGCCACGCCCGACGTGCAGGACATGCACAATCGCCTGCGGGCGCGAGAGACGCCGCAGGCCCGTTTCTGCTGGCATTGTCGCAAGCCCCTGCACGCGCGGTCCGACCGCTGCCCCTTCTGCGGAGAGGCGCAGTAGCCGTCGATGCGTTAGAATTCTTGCAAGGAGCGCAAGATGGGTTTCCCGGGAACCGGCAAGATCTGGATGAACGGCAAGCTGGTGGATTGGAAGGAGGCCAATATCCACATCGCGACGCACGTCATCCACTACGGCAGCGGCGTGTTCGAGGGCGCCCGCTGCTACGACACGCCGAAAGGGTCGGCGTGCTTCCGGCTCGACGCACACATGCGGAGGCTCCAGAACTCGGCCAAGATTTATCGGATGGAGTATCCGCTCGATCTGGACGGCTGGGTCAACGTCGTCCTCGAGACCATCCGCGCCAATCAGATGAAGGCGTGCTACATCCGTCCGCTGCTCTACCGCGGGTACGACACGCTCGGCGTCAACCCGCTGGCCAATCCCGTCGATGCGGCGATTCTCTTGTGGGAATGGGGCGCGTACCTCGGTAAGGAAGCCCTCGAAGAAGGGGTGGACGTCAAGGTCAGCTCCTGGACGCGTATGGCGCCCAACACGCTGCCGGCCATGGCCAAGGCGACGGCCAACTACGCGAACTCCGCGCTGGTGAAGATGGAGGCGCTTGCCGATGGCTACTCCGAGGGCCTGGTGCTCGATGTCTCGGGCCAGGTCAGCGAGGGCAGCGGGCAGAACGTGTTCGTCGTGAACGATTCCACCATCACGACGCCGCCGCTCGGCTCGTCCATCCTGGGCGGCATCACCCGCGACTCGGTCATCACGCTCGCCCGCGACCTCGGGTTCACGGTCAACGAGTCGGTCATCCCGCGCGAGGCCCTCTACATCGCCGACGAGGTGTTTTTCGTGGGCACCGCGGCCGAAGTCACGCCCATCCGGTCCATCGACCGGATCAGCATCGGGAGCGGTCGCCGCGGCCCCATCACCGAGGCCCTCCAGCGGGCATTCTTCGATGTCATCAATGGGGAGACACCGGATACGCACGGCTGGCTGACTTACGTTTATGGTCGGAACCCGGCCGTCCACGATGCCCTCAAAGCTGGAGCCGTCAAGAGCCGATAACACCGGCAATACATGCATGTCGATGACCTGCTGAAGATTGCCGTCGAAAAGGGCGCCTCCGACCTTCATCTGAAGGTCGGGAGCTTCCCTATGCTCCGGTTGAGGGGGGTGCTCGTCCCCCTGTCCGAGGACCGCCGTCTCCAGGCCGACGACCTGGCGGCCATGATCGAGGTCGTCGTCAATACCCCGCAGCAGCGCGCCAAGCTCAAGGAATCCCTGGACGTGGACGTCGCGTACAGCGTGCCGGGCCTGGGCCGCTTTCGCTGCAACGTCTTCCAGCAGCGCGGCACGGTCGGGCTCGTCCTGCGCGTCATCCCGACACAAATTCGCACCATCGACGAGCTCGGCCTGCCCGAGGTTCTGCGGACCGTGGCGTCCGAAGAGCGCGGGTTGGTGCTCGTGACGGGCGCCACCGGCAGCGGCAAGAGCACCACCATGGCCGCGATGATCGACTACATCAACAAAACGCGGGCCGCGCACGTCATCACGATCGAGGACCCGATCGAGTTCCTGCACCGGGACATCGAGTCGCTCATCAACCAGCGGGAAGTCTCGGTGGACACCACGTCCTTCGCGCAGGCCCTGCGCAGCGCTCTCCGCCAGGACCCCGACGTCATCCTCGTCGGCGAGATGCGCGACTACGAAACCATCGAGACGGGGCTGCTCGCCGCCGAGACCGGCCATCTCGTCTTCGCCACCTTGCACACGCTCGACGCGACGGAGACCATCAACCGTATCGTGGCCGTCTTCGCGCCCCACCAGCAGAAGCAGATTCGCCTGCAGCTGGCCAGCGTGCTGACGGCGGTCATCTCCCAGCGCCTCGTCCCAAGGGCCGACGGCCAGGGCCGCGCGCCGGCGGTCGAGGTCCTCATCAGCACGCCCTACGTGCGGGACTGCATCGTGGACCGCGAGAAGACGCACCTTATCCACGGCGCCATCGCGGTCGGCACATCGCAGTACGGCATGCAGACCTTCGACCAGTCGCTGTTCGGGCTGTACCAGTCCGGCGTCGTCTCGTACGAGGAATCGCTGCGCTGGGCGTCGAACGTCGATGAGTTCAAGCTGAAGGTCCAGGGCATCTCCACGACCGCTGACATGAGCCGCGACCAGATGGCGACCGCGCCGCCTGCCCCGGCCGCCCCCCAGATCACACGCTTCGGGTCGTAGTCCGGACACGCCTGCCGGTTTCGAACGCCCATCTGGCCGATGGCTCGCCGCCCGTGCCTTGGGGTACGCTGGCGTGCCATGCGCACGTTCCGCCGCCGCACGCCGGACCAACCGCCCGTTCCAACGCGCAGCGCATACGTCGAGGCCCTGACGATGCTGGCCCGGCGGGAGCTGTCCGAGGCGCAGATCCGTCAGCGACTCGCCCGCAAGGGTCATGCACCCGCGGATGTGGACGCCGCCGTCGAGCGGCTGCGCGCGGAGCGGGCCATCAACGACGCCCGCGTCGCCGAGGCGATCGCCCGCACCGAGGTCAGCGTCCGCCGGCGCGGACGTCTGCGGGTACGGCGGCAAATCGAACAGACCGGCATCGCACCGGCCACCGCCCGTCAGGCCCTCGCCGCGGTCTTCGCGGACGTCGACGACGACGCGCTGCTCGAGACCGCGCTCGACCGGCGCTGCCGCGGGCAGGCGCAACCGCTGGACGACGCGGCCGTCCGCCGCCTGTATCGGTACCTCGTCGGCCAGGGCTTCGCGTCGGACCGCGTCCTCTCGGCGTTGAAGCGCCGGCGCACCACGCCCGCGCGCGACGACGACTGAGCGCGCTTTCCCATCCCGTTCCCTTCGTGGTTCAATGAAGCCGATGACATCGAACGAGATCCGCGCGTCCTTCCTCAACTTCTTCGCCGAGAACGGCCACCGCGTGGTTGCCAGCTCGCCGCTGGTGCCCGGTGACGACCCCACGCTGCTCTTTACCAACGCGGGGATGAACCAGTTCAAGGACGCGTTTCTCGGCCGCGAGCGGCGCTCCTATACGCGCGCGACCACTTCGCAGAAGTGCATGCGTGTCAGCGGCAAGCACAACGACCTGGACAACGTCGGGCCTTCCCATCGCCACCACACGTTCTTCGAGATGCTCGGCAACTTCTCGTTCGGCGACTACTTCAAGGCGGATGCGATTCGCTTCGCCTGGACGGTTCTGACCGACGTGTGGAAGCTGCCGCCCGATCGCCTCGTCATCTCGATCTTCAAGGGCGAGCACGGCATCCCGCGCGACGACGAGGCCTACGACGTGTGGCGGCAGTTCGTCCCCGCCGATCGCATCATGGAGCTCGGCGCCGACGACAACTTCTGGCAGATGGGCGAAACGGGCCCGTGCGGGCGGTGTTCCGAGATCTACTACGTCCGGGGCACGGGCACCGACCCGGAAATCGAGATCTGGAACAACGTCTTCATGGAGTTCGAGCGCGCGGCGGACGGCACGCTCACGCCGCTACCGGCGCCCTCCATCGACACCGGCATGGGCCTCGAGCGCATCACCGCCGTGCTCCAGCAGAAGCAGTCGAACTACGACACGGACCTCTTCACGCCGCTGCTCGCCGGCATCGGCGGCATCACGGGCGTCACATACGGCGCGAGCGCCGATACCGACGTCTCGATGCGCGTCGTCGCGGACCACATCCGGGCCACGACATTCCTCATCGCCGACGGCGTCATCCCGTCCAACGAGCACCGCGGCTACGTCCTGCGCAAGATCATGCGGCGGGCCATGCGCCACGGCAAGCATCTCGGCACCGACGCGCCGTTCCTGCACGCGCTCGTCGCGGTGCTCGACCGCGAGATGGGCGACGCCTACCCCGAGATCCGTGCCAACCGCGAGATGGTCGAGAAGACGATTCTCGCCGAGGAGCACCGCTTCGATGCGGTCCTCACCGAGGGGCTGCCCAGGCTGGAGGCCGAGATCGTGAAGGTGCTCGGCACCAAGAGTAAAGTGCTCTCTGGCGAGGCGGCGTTTCGCCTCTACGACACGTTCGGCGTGCCCTACGATTTCATCGAGGACACCGCCGCGACCCAGAGCGTCACCGTGGACCGAGAGGCGTTCGAGCGGGCCATGGAGGGCCAGCGCGACAAGGCCAGGGCCGGCAGCGCGTTCGGTGGCCCCAAGAAGAGCGACGAGTTCGCGCTCTCGGCCGAGGGCCTCGTGCCCCGGCTCGAGTCGGCGGGTGACCAGTTCGAAGGCTATGGCGCCATACGAACGGCGGGGTCGCGCGTGCTGGCGCTCTTCGACGCGGAGCGGCAGCCCGTCGAACGCCTCGACGCCGGCGAATCCGGTTACCTCGTGCTGGACCGGACACCGTTCTATCTCGAGAGCGGCGGCCAGGTCTCGGACACCGGCCGCATCCTGGACGACACGACCGGCGCGGCGGCCACCGTCGATGGCCTCGTCCGCATCCGCCCCGGTCTCCCGCGCGCCCATCACGTCCACGTCACGACCGGACCGTTCCGCATGCTGGCGGTCGTCACGGCGGAGGTCGATGCGGACCTGCGCAACGCCACACGACGTCACCACACGGCAACGCATCTGCTCCACGCGGCGCTGCGTCAAGTGCTCGGGACGCACGTCAAGCAAGCCGGCTCGCTCGTCACGCCAGACCGCCTGCGCTTCGACGTCGTGCACTTCCAGCCGATCTCCCGCGACGAACTGGACCGCGTCGAACGCATCGTCAACGAGCAAATCTGCCGCAACATCCCCGTCACAACGGAGGTGCGCTCCACAGCCGACGCCATCGCCGCCGGCGCGATGGCGTTGTTCGGAGAGAAATACGGCGAGCACGTGCGCGTGGTGAGTGTGCCCGGCTTCAGCCTCGAGCTTTGTGGCGGCACCCACGTGGGCGCCACCGGCGACATCGGGTTCTTCGCCATCGTCTCCGAAGGCGGTGTCGCCGCCGGGGTCCGGCGCATCGAGGCCGTCGCGGGCGCCTCGGCCGTGCAGTGGGCCCAGCATCAGCGCGCCGCCACGGACCGGCTGCTCGACGTCCTCCAGGTGCACCCATCGCAGGCGGTCGAGGCCGTCGGGCGGCTGCAGGCCGACACCAAGCGCCTCGCGCGCGAGGTGTCGCAACTCAAGACGAAGCTGGCGATGGGCGGAACATCCGCCGCCTCCGGCACGTTGTCGGACGCGGAGGACACGATCGACGTCGCGGGGGTGAAGCTGGCGCGGCGGAAGGTTGCCGACCTCGACAAGGATGCGCTGCGCACGCTCGCCGATGCCCTCAAGGCCCGCATCAAGAGCGGCGTCGTCATCCTGGCCTCGGCCTCCGAGGACAAGGTGCAAATCGTGGTCGCCGTCACCGCCGATCTCGTCGGGCGTCTCAAGGCCGGGCAGATTGTGAAGGCGATTGCGCCGATCGTGGGCGGCGGGGGCGGGGGGCGGCCGGATTTTGCCGAAGCGGGCGGCAAGCTGCCCGACAAGATCGACGACATGCTCGCCGCATGCCCGGACGTCATCGCCCGCATGCTGGCGTAGATAGATCGCCGGCGTCAGTCCAGGATGTCGTCGAAGGTCCGGACGACGGCGTGGGCGGTCGCGCGCGGCTCGGCGCCCGCTTCCGCGTCCGTGTCGCTCCTGACGCACAGCGCCGTGTGCAGGCCCGCGCCGTGCGCCGCGTCGAGCTCGGTCTCCACGTCGGACACAAACAGGATGGCGGCCGGCTCCATGTCGATCTCGCCCGCGATCCGGCGGTAGCTGTCGGGGTCGCCCTTGGGCCCGATCTGCGTATCGAAGTATCGCGTCAGAAACGTCGTCAGGTCGCCGACGGGCGTGGTGCCGAACAGCAGACGCTGGGCGAGCACGCTGCCGGACGAGTAGATATCGACCTCGAAGCCCCGCGTGGACCAGCGCGCCAGCGCGGGTGGCACATCCGGATAGACCCGCCCCCGCAGGGTGCCGGCCTCGAAGCCCTCCTGCCAGACCAGGCCCTGCAAGGCTTTCAGCCCGGTCGATTTGCGGTCTCTGTCCATCAGCCAGTAGACGTAGTCGAGCACGAGGGCGGGCGGCGCGGCGCCGGCCGCCTGATCGGCGGCACATTCCTCCTCGAGGCGTGCAACCGCCCGCCGGACGCTCGCGGTGTCGCCCCGCCGGCGCAAAAAGCCGGACACATGCGCGCGCGCGAAGGGAAACAGCACGTCGTGCACGAACGCCATCGGCGTCGTGGTGCCCTCGATGTCGAGAAGGATGGCGCGCAGTCCCTGCGCCGACAGGCTGATCGTCATCCGACGCGCGCGGCCGCCCCCGCGAGATACGACGGTCCCAGACAAAGCGGCTGAAACCTGGCATCGAGGCCGCTGTCGGTGTAATGCGGCGTCCAGCCGGACGTGTCCTGAAACAGACGGATGGCCCGAATCCGTCGATCCGCGCACAGATCGAACCAGTGCAGCGTCCCGCGCGGCACGCTGATGAGGTCCCCCGCTTCGACCTCGATCGCGAAGACCGGCCCCTCCGCCGGGTGGATATGGAACACCCCGCGGCCTTCGACGACGAACCGCACCTCGTCTTCGTCGTGCAGATGTTCGCGGCTGAATCTCGCCAGCATGGCCTCGAGCCCTGGCGTCCCGGCCGTGACGTCGATTACGTCGGCCGAGGCATACCCCCCGCGCGACTTCAACTCGTCGATCTTGTCCGCATAGAGCCGCAGGATTTCGTCCGCGCTGGCGTCCGCGGCGGCCCGCCGATCGGTATGCCACTGCTCGTAGGTGATGCCGTGGACGGAGAGAAACCTGGCGATGGCCAGCCGGTCCCGCAGGGTCTCGCTCCGTTCAGGAATGGTCACGGTTGCCATGGTCGCCTCCCGCGCGTGGGTCCGCGAGCGATCGCATCCGACCGGTCGCCTCGAGCAGGAACTCGAAGATCTCGACGTGGCGCCGCGCCTCGGCGAGACTCGCTCCCCAAGTGTACAGGCCGTGCCCCCGGAGGAGAAATCCATGGGCCGCCGGATGCGCGGCCAGGCAGGCTTCGACCCGGGTGGCCAGCGCGGGCATGTCCTGTGCGTTGTCGAGGATCGGCACCCACTCCACGTGCTCGTGCGTCGTGACCCCGTGCAGCCCCTTCAGCATCTCGAAGCCGGCAATCGTGAGTCCGCCGGACGCGCCGTGCAGTTCTGACAAGATCGTGCTCCAGACCGAGTGCGTGTGCAGAATGGCACCCGCCCCGCGCTGCCGTGCGATCGCCAGGTGCAACGCGGTCTCGGCCGACGGCCTGGCGCGGTCCGGCGCCAGCGGCACGCCCGCGGCGTCAACGACGAGAATGTCATTCGCCTCGAGCGCGCCTTTCGAAACTGCACTCGCGGTGATCGCCAGTTGCAGCGGTGCCGTGGACAGCACTGCGCTGAAATTCCCGCTGGTGCCCAGAACCCACCCCCGCGCGTAGAAGTCCGCGCCGATGTCACGCAGATTGCGTGCAACCTCGGGGGCCAGAGCTGTTGTCATCGCATCCATCCGCTGGCCGGTGCCACCATATGGGCAGATGTTACGCGATCGTGGAGTGGGCGGGATGCCCGGCCGATAA
>JBEQUD010000303.1:0-3673 GCA_040349235.1 Acidobacteriota bacterium | reverse complement strand
CGAGCAAATGCGCCAGCTGACCCCGCTAACGCTGGAAAATCCGCCGCCCGCCGCGCCGATCTTCATCCCCGGGTGCAGCGAGTCGGGTCCGGGCTATGACGTGCCGCTCGGCCGGTTCGAGGACCTGCTGCACCGCGTGATAGATCCGGAGTTCGTCCTGCCCGGCACCGACTGACTTCCGACTTGTGCGCAAGTTGGCACGGCGGATGATGGTAACCCCGCATGGCGCCGCGTTCCCGCAAGATTGTCCAAGCCTGGCTCGAGACCCCCGATACCGGCGTGATCGAGCTGGCCCGCGACTGGCGCGCCAAGGCGCCGCCGACCTTTGCGCTCTGCCGGGCCGAGGCGTGCACCATCCTGGCCACCCTCACACGCCTGCCCGATTTTACCTTCGGGCAGGAAAGCGGCTACTTCGCCAACGACCAGGACGAGTTGTTTTTCTTCATTCCCCTGGCGCGGCACCTCGAGCTGGACCCGGCGCACGACGCGCTCTACGTGGCCGGGGATTTCAACGGCTGGCAGGAGGCCGTGGGCCGGCCGGAGTGGTGCCTGGTGCCGGGCACCATCGCGGGTGACCCGGTCCTGCTCTGGTCGGGCCCGGCGGAGCAGTTCAAGTCGGTGCAGCGGTTCAAGTTTGTCACGAGCCGGCACCGGTGGCTGCCGGTCCCGGACGGCGCGCCGAACGCGGTGCGCGACGACCAGGGCAACATCAACTACGAGCTCGATCCCGACCGGACCGGCCGGCACCTCTATGCGTTCACGCTCGCGGGCGGACTCGACCTGACCCAGGCGTGGACGGTCGGCTGGGCCGAGGATGGCGTGACGGTGCCGCTGCGGGCCGGGGAGTTTTTTCACGAGCTCAAGACGGAGCTGCCGCTGGGGGCGATTGTGAACGGCGACGAAACCACGTTCCGGCTGTTCGCGCCGCGCGCCCAGGGCGTCGAGCTCTGTGTCTGCGCGGACCTCTCGGAACTGAAGGCGCCGCACCGCTACGAGCTCAAGCACCGGCTGGAGGACGGCCAGACGACGGGCCTGACCATCGCGCCGTTCGCCCGCCCGGGCGCCGAATGGCGCGGCACCTGGGAACTCACCCTCGAGCAGAACCTCCATGGCTGGTTCTACTGGTATTCGGTCGACGGCCCGGCCGACGCCTTCGGCCTGTTCGAGCCGTCGCAGCGCGTGCTCGATCCGTACGCGCTGGCGGCGGTGGACCGCGTCGGCCCGGGCATCGTGCTCGACCGTGCCTGGATCGGCCGCGGCGACCGCGAGTTCAAGACCCCCGCGTGGCACGATCTGGTCATCGCCGAGGCGCATGTGCGCGACCTCGCGGCGCACGCCCCGGTGCGCGCGAGTGCCGACGAGCGGCTGGGCTTCACCGGGCTCACGAAATGGGTGGAGAGCCCGGAGTTCTACCTGCACCGCCTCGGCGTGAACGCGGTGGAGCTCCAACCCGTGCAGGAGTTCGATAACCGCACGCGGGAGGAATACCACTGGGGCTACATGTCGAACAACTTCTTCGCGCCCGAGGGCAGCTACAGCCTGGCGCCGCTGAAGGCCTCCGGCGTGCGCGAACTGCAGGCGCTGGTCGCCGCGTTCCACCGCCGCGGGCTCGCGGTCATCCTCGACGTGGTCTACAACCACGTCGGCGAGCCCGCGCACCTGATGTACATCGACAAGCTCTACTACTTCGAGGTGGACAGCGCCGGCCGGCTCGCGAACTGGAGCGGCTGCGGCAACGACCTCCGCTGCCGCTCGGCCATGGCGCGCCGGCTCATCATCGACAGCCTGATCCATCTCGTCGAGGCGTACGGCGTCGACGGCTTCCGCTTCGACCTGGCGGATCTGGTCGGCCTCGACGTGCTGCGCGACATCGAGCGCGCGCTCAAGCAGGTGAAGCACGACATCGTGCTCATCGCCGAGCCGTGGAGCTTCCGCGGGCACATCGGCGGCGAGCTGCGCGACACGGGCTACGCCTCGTGGAACGACGGCTACCGCAACTTCCTGCGCGAGTTCGTGCGCGGCGGTGGCACGCGCGAGCAGTTCGAGTACTTCCTGAAGGGCTCGCCGTGGCACTACGCGAAATGGCCGGCGCAGACGGTGAACTACACCGAGTCGCACGACGACAAGACCTGGATCGACGTCATCACGGAGAACCCCGACGGCAACGGCCAGTCGCCGACGTCGAACGACCGGCGCCGCACGCACCTCATGGCTGCGATCCTGTTCGCCTCGATCGGCATCCCGATGCTCGCGGCCGGCCAGGACATGCTGCGCTCGAAGCAGGGCGTGAACAACACCTACCAGCGCGGCGACCTCAACGCCCTCGATTACCGCCGGCTCTACCGGTTTCCCGGCACGCATGCCTATTTCGCGGGCTGGATCGAGTTCCGCCGGAGCGAGACCGGCCGGCTGCTGCGCCACTACACGCGCGCCAGCGAGGACTTCTTCCGGTTCGTCTTCCTACCGGACTCGACTGCTGCCGCCGTAGTGTACAACGCGGACCATTCCCAGGGCCCGCAACGGCTGCTGTTCACCGTCAACCCGACCCTGAACGATGTCGTGATCCCGCTCGACGCCGAGGTGGCCACGGGCCGCTGGCGGCAGCTGGCCGACGCCGAGCGCTTTTACGGCCCGGCCGGATACGGCGCCGCGCAGCCAGTCGAAACCGACCTGTTTGTCCCGGCCCTCGGCTGCGGACTGTGGCTGGACGAAGGGTAGGGCACTGCCGCGCCATGGCCCAAAACCACCTTGCATCCGCCCCCAGCCGCTGTTCATTCAACGCCTCCGCGCCCGCGCGGATTAACTTCACTCAGCAATCAAACGTAGAACCTAACGGAGAGTAATTCCATGGCAGTCAAAGTCGCAATCAACGGTTTCGGTCGCATCGGTCGCCTCGTCTTCCGCGCCCTCGTCGAGCAGGGCCTGCTCGGCTCGACGTTCGATGTCGTCGCCGTCGGCGACATCGTCCCCGCCGACAATCTCGCCTACCTGCTCAAGTACGATTCCACCCAGGGCAAGTTCAGCGGCACCGTCGGCTCCAAGAAATCCGCCGCCGACAAGGCCGAGGACGACGTCCTCGTGGTCAACGGCCACGACATCAAGGTCGTCAGCGCCAAGACGCCCGCCGAGCTGCCGTGGGGCGCGCTGGGCGTGCAGATCGTGATCGAGTCCACCGGCCTGTTCACCGACGCCGAAAAGGCGAAGGGTCACATTGCGGCGGGCGCGAAAAAAGTCATCATCTCGGCGCCGGCCAAGGGCGAGGACATCACCGTCGTCATGGGCGTCAACGACGGCAAACTTGACCTCGCGAAGCACAGCATCATTTCCAACGCGTCCTGCACCACGAACTGCCTCGCCCCGATAGTCCACGTGCTCCTGAAGGAAGGCTTCGGCATCGAGGAAGGCCTGATGACGACGATCCACTCCTACACCGCGACGCAGAAGACCGTCGACGGTCCGTCGAAGAAGGACTGGAAGGGCGGCCGCACCGCGGCGCAGAACATCATCCCGTCCTCGACCGGCGCCGCCAAGGCCGTCGCGCTCGTCTGCCCCGAAGTTAAGGGCAAACTCACCGGCATGGCCCTGCGCGTTCCGGTCCCGACCGTCTCGGTCGTCGACCTCACGTTCAAGACCGTGAAGGACACCTCGCTCGCCGAGATCAAGGCCGCCCTCA
>JBEQUD010000299.1:0-4679 GCA_040349235.1 Acidobacteriota bacterium | reverse complement strand
GGCGCTCGTCGGCAGCTTCCTGAACGTGTGCATCTATCGTCTTCCGCGCGGCGCCTCCGTTGTGTGGCCGGCGTCTGCGTGTCCCGGCTGCGGGCGCGGCTTGAGCTGGTTCGAGAACGTGCCCATCCTGAGCTACGTGGCACTTCGAGGGCGGTGCCGTTCGTGTAAGGGCGGCATCTCGGTGCAGTATCCGCTCGTCGAAGGACTGACCGCGCTCATGTTCGGCCTCGGCTGGTGGTACTACGGGCCGAGCGCGCTGCTCGTGTCGCGCCTCCTGCTCGGCTGCGCGCTCATCGTGCTGTTCGTTGTGGATCTCGAGCACCAGCTACTTCCGCACGCGATCACGTTGCCCGGCATCGTCGTCGGCTTCCTCATCAGCTTCGTGGCGGAGCCCGGGTGGCTCGACTCGCTCATCGGCATCGTCGTCGGCGGCGGCATCCTGCTGGGGATGGCGTACGGCTACTTCTGGCTGCGGCATCAAGAGGGGCTTGGCATGGGCGACTTCAAGATGCTGGCGATGATCGGCGCGTTCCTCGGGTGGAAGCTGACGCTGCTGACGCTGATGCTGGGCTCGCTCGCGGGTTCGGTAGTGGGGCTCGGGCTCATTGTCTCCGGACGCGGCGGCCTCGCGTCGAAGCTGCCGTTCGGCACCTTTCTCGCCGCGGGCGCCGCTATTGCGGCCACGGCCGGCACGAGCCTCCTCGACTGGTATCTGCGCACCCTGTGACGATATCCCCGAGCGGCTACGCGTTCATCGGCCTGACGGCCATCGTGGCGTGTCTGGTGTCCGTGCTGATGTTCGCGCTCCTGCGTTTTGCCGCGGCGGCGCGCGACGGCACCGCCACGCGCGACGATGCTGGCCACGGCGCGCTCATGTCGGCGGCGCTCGAGGAGGCGCTCGCGCGTCTCAAGGCGCAGGAGCGTGCGACCGCGGCCCGCGCCGACGCCTCCGAGCGGCTCAGCGAAGAGATCATCTTCAGCCTGACGGCCGGCCTCCTCGTCGTCGGCTTGCACGGCGAAATCCGCATCCTCAACCCGGCCGGGCGGCGTCTGCTCGAGTGGGGGGAGGACGGGGCCGATGCCCAGATGCCCTCCGCCCGCGAGCAGCCGCTGGTCGATGTGATTGCCGAGTGTCTCGAGGACGGGCGCGCGATCCTCCGACGTTCTGTCAGACTGCCCGCTATCGGTCGCGGGGTGGACCTCGGGGTCACCGTCTCACCGCTGTTCGACGGCCAGAAGCAGCTGCACGGCGCCATCTGCCTGTTCACCGATTTGACCGCCGTCCGCGAGATGGAAGAGCGGCTGCGGATGAAGGAAGGTCTCGCGACGGTCGGCGAACTGACGGCGGGCATCGCCCACGAATTCCGCAACGGCCTGGCCACCATCTACGGATACAGTCAGCTCCTCGATCTGGGCACCCTACCCGCCGCGTACCGGCCGTTCGTAGAGGCGATTCGCGCCGAGACTACGGCGCTCAGTCAGGTCGTCACCAACTTCCTCTCGTTCGCCAAGCCGGCCCAGTTGGCGCTCGCCGACGTGGACCTGACGGCGTTACTCGGTCGGGCGGTCGAGGAAGTCCGTGCCGATGCGCGTGCGCTCGGCGGCGACGTCGAGATGGTCGGAACGTTCTGCACGGTGGAAGGCGACGACGTGCTTCTGCGGCAGGCTTTCAGCAACCTGCTCCGCAATGCGCTGGAGGCCTGCGTGGGCGCGAACGTGGTGCCCCGGGTGGCCGTGGTTGGCGAGGTGGACCCCGCGCAGCAGGTTGTCCGGGTGACTGTGAACGACAACGGTCCAGGCATTGCCCACGCAGACCGCGAGCGTGTCTTCCAGCCGTTTTTCACCTCCAAGGGCAGCGGCACGGGCCTGGGGCTGTCGCTGGTCCAGAAGATCGTCGTGTTCCACAACGGCCGGGTCGTGGCCGGCACATCGGCCGATGGCGGCGCAAGCCTGCAGGTGACGCTGCCCGTCGGCAAGCACTGACCCCACTCGCGCCCCAGACACCTCCTTCGCGCTGTTCGTTGCAGTCGCTGCGACCACGCCCTCGACAGAAGATGGCAGCCGTTCACGCATCGGCGGCCAGGACCCCGCCGACCGGGGCGGATTTCCCTTTTCTCGAGCCGTGACAGCCGTCCGCGTCGGCGCGGCGCGCTGGTTGCACATGTTGATGCCGGGCGGATGAAGAGCACCGGTTTCTCGACCATCGAAGCGCTCGCTGCGACGACGATCCTGATGGTGGGCGTGGCGGCGCTCAGCCAGCTGGCGGTCCTGGCCACGGCGCGTGCCGCGAGTGCCCGCGCGGCAACGATGACGCTGCTTCTGGCCGAACAGAAGATGGAGCAGTTGCGCAGCGCGCCCGTGCAGGTATCGCCACCCGGGGCGCTGGGCGCAGACACCGTGGGGTGGGTTGACTATCTGGACGCGACCGGACGCGCCGTTGCGGGGGTCGCCGCGGCACCTCGCGCCAACGCGGCCTACATTCGCCGCTGGGCGGTCGCGCCCGTGCCTGGGACGGGTGGGGCCACGTTTGTCTTCCAGGTACTCGTCACGCGATGGAAGAACCGGGGCGCGGCGGACGTCCCGCCGGCGGTTACGCGCCTGCCTGACGAGGCGCGGCTGGTCAGCGCCCTCACGCCCGGGGTGGGCCCATGACGCGGCAGGAGGGGTTCTCCGTGCTCGAGGTCGCCGTGGCCATGGCCCTGCTGGCCGTGGTCTTGGCCCAGGTCTTCGCGCTGCTCGACCCGGGCGCCGGTGCCCTTGCCAGGCAGGCCGCGTCCATCGACATGCAGCAGCGCCTGCGCGTTGCCGCTGACGCCCTGTACAAGGACCTGAGCATGTCGGGGGCCGGTGTGTACCAGGGCGCCGCTGCCGCGCCCCTTGGTTCGCTGCTGGCCGCTGTCCTGCCGTACCGACACGCGTCGAGTGCAGACGACCCGCCTGGCTCGTTCAGCCGCGACCGCATCACCGTCATGTACGTGCCGACAACTGTCGCGCAGGCCACCCTTGCGACGCCCGGGCCCGGCGCGGGGACGGGGAACGTGGATATCGCCCCGGGGCCGGGCTGTCCGGTCGGCGATCCCGCGTGCGGGTTCAGAGTCGGCATGACGGTGCTGGTGTACGACGCCAGCGGCGTCTACGACACGTTCGCCGTCGATGCCGTCCACGGGGGGACGCTCACCCTCCGCTCCACCGAGCGCCGCGTCGCCTTGGCTGCGTATCAACCGCACCGTTCGACGATCACCGAATTCACCAACGCTGTCTACTACGTGAAGCACGATCCTGTCGCGCAGGCCGATCAGTTGATGCGGGCCGGCGGCGCCGGCGAGGCCGATGTGCCGGTGGTTGACCATGTCGTCGGGGTGCGCTTCGACTACTACGGCGATCCGCAGCCGCCGACCCTGACAGGTGTGCCGCTCGCCGACGCGGCAGGGCCGTGGACCACCTATGGCCCGCCTCCTCCCGAGGCGGGGCAGCAGATTCCCACAGGCGGCTATCCCGCCGGCGAAAACTGCACATTCGCGCGCGATCCCGTGATGGGCACGCCTGTCCCTCGCCTGCCGGTGCTCGGCGCCGGCGGGTTGGTGCCGTTGGCGGCGGCGCAGCTGGACGGCTCGGACGGTGGGCCATGGTGCCCGGACGCGGTCGCCGACAACCGCTGGGACGCCGACCTGCTGCGTGTCCGCACCGTCGAGGTGACGCTGCGCATCGAGTCGGCGAACGCTGCGCTCCGGGGGCCGGCGAGCGTGCTTTTCGCGCACGGCGGCACGTCGCGCGGCGGCAACCGCTGGCTGCCCGACCAGGAAATGCGCTTCCAGGTGGCACCGCGCAATCTGCGGTTCGGCGGCCTGCCATGACACGCCGCGCCGAGGGGCCACCATGACGCACCGGTCCCAGGACGGGCTCGCCACGGTCGTGGCCACGATGGCGCTCCTGCTGATGTCCGCGTTCGGGGCGGCCCTGGTGCTCAACACCTCCTACGACATCATCGTCGCGGCCAATATGCAGCGCGGCCAGGAAGGGCTGTACGCGGCGACGGCGGCGATGGAACGCGCCCTCGTTGACATCCAGAGCACGGCGGACTGGAACCGCATCCTGCAAGGCGCAGTGCGGTCTGGTTTTGTGGACGGGCCCGGCGACGGGGTCCGCCGGCTCGCCGATGGCGAATCGATCGACCTGGGCCGGGTGCGCAATCAAGCCAACTGTCGCCAGGCCGACCCGTGCGGGCCGGGCAGCCTGGCCGCCGTGACGGCGTCGCGCCCCTGGGGGGCGAACAATCCGGTCTGGGTCCTGTACGCGCACGGACCGCTTGCCGGGCTCTTGCCCGACGGCACGATCAACTCGTCCTGGTATGTCCTGGTGATGTCCGCGGACGACCCGTCGGAGAACGACGACGATCCTTACCGCGACGGCACCGACGCCGCGAATCCCGGGACGGGCAGGCTCGCGCTGCGGGCGGAGGGTTTCGGTCCGCGCGGCGGCCACGCCGTGGTGGAGGCGGTCGTGTCCAGGGCACCGGCCAATCGCCTCCGGGTGCTGTCGTGGCGCCAAATCCGATAACGGCAGGCATCTGCGCAGGAACGAGCGACGTGGACCGCGAGTCACCTGCGGGGGGCGGTGGGCGTGGGGGCCGGAGCCTCACGTCCCCGGGGCCTGAAGTGCCCGAGGCGCCGCGCCGATAC
>JBEQUD010000297.1:0-3800 GCA_040349235.1 Acidobacteriota bacterium | reverse complement strand
GATCCCCGACGAGGCGCTCGAGGCTGGGCACACCGCCGCGGACGACGAGCGGCCACGCCCGGCCGGCCGTCATGAGGTACAGCGTCGAGCGCCGTGACGGTGCCGCTGCGGCAATCTCCCGGCGCAGCTCCGCCGAGCCTAGCACGCTCGACAGAACGAATCGCGCACTGTCCACGCCGCCGAGCGATCCGGACAGAACGACGTCGCCGCCTCCCGCCAGCGCGGGGGACCGCGCCTGCTCGAGGATGACGGCGCCGATACCGAGCAGAATCGCCATGACGGCGATGCCCAGCCCGAAACCGCAGACGAGAATCAACGTCCGGACCGGTCGTGTCGCGAGCGACCGGAATGCGAGCCGCAGGATCATGCCGGCTGGAGCATCCCGCTCTTCATGGCCAGATGCGTCCGCGCGCGGGCGGCGAGCGCTGGATTGTGCGTGACCAGGACAATGGCGGTGCCGTCGCGATTGACGCGGTCGAAGAGCGCCGCCACGTGCTCGCCGGTCGCCTCGTCGAGTTCCCCCGTGGGCTCGTCCGCCAAGAGGAGCGCGGGACGATTGGCCAGCGCCCGAGCCACGGCCACGCGCTGCATCTCACCGCCCGAGAGCTGCGACGGAAAGTGATCGGCCCGGTGGGACAGCTCGACGTAGTCGAGGAGCGCGCGCGTGCGGAGACGTCGCTCGGCCTTCGGGACGCCCGCCTCGGCCTGCGGCAACTCGATGTTCTCCCACGCCGTCAGCATGGGCAGCAGGAAGAACCGCTGGAACACCAGCCCGATCCGCCGGAGCCGAATCCGGCCGCGCTCGGCTTCCGTCAGCGCACGAACATCGCGTCCCTCGAACGTGATCGTCCCGCTCGTCGCGACGTCCACACAGCCGACGAGCTGGAGCAGCGTGGACTTGCCGCATCCGGAGGGGCCGGTAATGGCGACGTAGTCGCCTGGCGCAACCGACATCGACACGTCGCGCACGGCCTCCACCGGGCCGGCCGGCACGCGAAACGTGCGCGTCACGTGGTCGGCCTGCACGATGCTCACGACACGACCTCGCGGCGCAGGGTCGGGGCGATGGGCAGGCGCACCGCCAACCAGATGGGGTAAGCGGCGGCGACGACGGCCGTTGCCGCAAGAAGGGCGGCATGGAGGACGACCGCACGCGGCTCGAAGACGAAGAAGTGCAGCCGTTCCGGCAGGTTCGGCATCCGGCGCAGGATGTCGTCGAGCGCACGGGCCAGCACGCCGCCGATGGGCAGCGCCACGGCACCACCGACACCGACGAGCAGCGCGGATTCCCACAGCAGCATCGCGGCGACGTGCTGCCTCGAAATGCCAATCGCCCGCAGGGCGGCAATCTGGCCGAGGCGCTGGTTGACCGACACCGTCAGGAGCACGGCGACGAGCAGGCAGGTGAACGTCGCCGTCGTGGTCGAGAGCACCAGCGACATCTGCCGAAAGTACGCAAAGCCGTTCCGGTTGAACTGCTCGACGAGCGCGGCGTTCGAGTAGACATGCAGGCCGGGCCGCAGCCGCGCAACGGCCGCCGTCGCGGCGTCCGGCCCCACCTCGGGTGCCGAGGCCACCAACACCAGGTCGGCCTCGTCGCTCGCACCACCGCCCTGAACCGCCTGGAACGTGTCGAGCGAGACCGCGGCCGTCAGCGCCCGTGCGCTTTCGAGGCTGAAGTCGGCCACGCCGACGACGCGGCATGCGATCGCGGGGAGCAGCGACCGCCCGTCCCGGTCCCCCGCCCGCAGCCGCACGAGCATGCCCGGCTCGGCGCCGAGGGCGGCCGCCAGCGAGCGTCCGAGCACGACCGACGGCGGTGCCCCTTGCTCGTCCACTGGCAGCGAGCGACCGGCCGTGATCGTCCAGATCGGATGGGCCGCGTCCAGGCTGGCACCGATGAGGGTGACGGCCTGCTCGGGACCGCTCCTCGGACCCGCCGCGGAGACCTGATCGAGCCGAACGCGCGCCACGTCGCCCACTTGCGGCAGACGGCGGATGGCGTCGGCGAGCGCCGCCGCGTCGTGGATGGGGAAGCGGATGGCCGGCACACCACCGCCCCCCATCACGCGCACGTCGTAACCCGCGCCGCCGAGCATGTCGGCGAACGAGAGCAACAGGCCCCGCGAGAGCAGCAGCATGTCGAAGTTGAGCGCGGCGATGACCGCGACGCCCAGCACGGCGAGGCACGTCCGGGCTGGATAGCGCACGGCCGTCCGGCGCGCGAGGGCGAACCCGCTCATCGCCCCATCACCTCGGTGGGTGGTCGGCGCAGCAGCGTCCACGAGGCGACGGCCCCGGTGAGCACGCCGACCGGCACGGCCACCGCCAGACACCGGATGGCAATCGACGCGGTCACCCGCACGAACAGCAGCGGCGTGTCGTAGCGGGCCTGGAAGAAGCGGTTGATGCCGTACTGCCCCGCCACGCCGAGGGCAACCCCGAACGCGGCACCGGCGACCGCCACGACGAGGCCTTCGATGAGGATGGCGCGCACAATCGACCCGCTCGGCACGCCGACGAGGCGCAGCATCCCCACCATTTCGCGCCGCTCTTCGGCGCGGATGACCATCAGCGCCAGCAGAAACGCGGTGCTCCCGACCACCGTCACCGCGGCGATGGCCTTATGGAACCCGTCGAGGGCGGCAAACGGATCGTCGTCCCGGGCGCGGGCAACGGGCCGGACGGTGACGCCCATGCTTCGCCGGGAGACATCGGCCGCAACGCGCGCGGCGGCCGCGGGGTCCACGAGCGCCACGTTGATGGCCGTGACCGATTCGAGCGCCTGCGGGTCGCCAGGGTCGGCGGTCAGCGCCACGAGATCCGGCAGATGGAGGCGCGCCTCGAACCGCTTCACGTTGAACTTCATCGGGTCCGGTACCGGCTCGTAGACCCCCGCCACGCGGAACCGCGCCGTGCGCGTGCCCTCGGCATCGGTGGCGAGGACAACAACCGCACCGACGCCAAGGTGCGCGTCCCGCATCAACTGGCGCGAGATGAGGATATCCGCCGGCGCGCCCGCCTGTGGTGCATCGGCCGCCGCAACCGGCCCCGCGCTGGTGAACGGCCCGACGAGCGCGAGCGCGAGCAGGAGCTCTTTCCACGACGCCACGACCCGATTATGACGTGTCCTCCTCTACAATGGCCGCGTGAAGAAGCGGGCCGACCACGCGTCGGACGCCGAGGACTTCGAGCGCGCGATGGCGGACGTGGTGCGGCTGCGTCCGGACCCACGCGGCCGGGCCCACGCTGTCCCCCGCATCTCGCCGCCCCGTCCCAGCGCCGCGGCGGCACCGGCCGCGCCCGTGCCCGATCACGTCGAACCCGACGGGCGCGAGTTCACAGCGTCCGGTGTGGACCGACGCGAGGTCCGCAGGCTGAAGCGGGGCGACTACATGGTTGAGGCCACTCTCGACCTGCACGGCTTCGCGGCCAAGGACGCGGTGTCGCGCGTTCGGAAGTTCGTGGATACGAGCCGGCAGGAGGGCCGTCGCTGCGTGTCGATCGTGCACGGGCGCGGCGTGCACTCGGAGGGCAACGCGCCGGTTCTGAAGCCGCTGGTGCGCGAGTGCCTCAGGGGCCACCCCGCCGTCATGGCCTACGCGGACGCCCCCGCGCGCGAGGGCGGCGCCGGGGCCGTCTACGTGCGGCTTCGCGCGTGATCGGCCCGCGCCCGCACCCGTCTGGCGACCGCTCGGGCTTCTAGCGGGCGCTCTGCGGGGTGTTGACGAGACGATTGGTGTCGAACCCGTTGGCCCGCGCGCGGGCCAGCGCCTGCTCGAGGCGGGCGCCGTCCATGA
>JBEQUD010000284.1:0-5397 GCA_040349235.1 Acidobacteriota bacterium | reverse complement strand
CTCCATCCGCGAACGGGCCCTGGCGTCGGCGCGCCAGCGGGATCAGTCGCCCACCCGCTTTGTCTTCGTGCAGCCGCGCGTGGATAGGCCGGCCCCCAAGCCGCCCGTGCGCGCGGAGCCATCCGATCTGGACCGTGCAGCCCGCAGCCCGCAGCGCGCACCCACGCCCACGAACCCGCTGCCCTACTCGCGTGGGAACACCCCGGAGCGCGTCGAAGACGTGCCGAGCCGCGCGGCACGTGGACATGGCCCGGCGCCCGATCCCGCGGCGGGCCAGATCCAGCCGCAGAGCACGCCGCCCACTCCCGACCCCAGCCAGAAGGTTCCAGAGAGCACGTCGGCGTTCCAGATGCCGGCGGCCCGTCCGACCACGGCCCCTCGGGGTGCCGGCGGGCAAGGTACGACAAGCGGCGGGTCGCTGGGGGACGCGGTCCGCAACCTCCAGCGTTACACGCAGATGTTCGACAACCAGGGCGGCGGCGGGGGCGAGTTCGGCCCCGAGATTCAGTTCGACACCAAGGGCGTCGAGTTCGGTCCGTGGATCCGCCGCTTCATCGCGCAGGTGAAGCGGAACTGGTTCGTGCCCTACGCGGCGATGTCGCTCAAGGGCCACGTCGTCATCACGTTCAACGTGCACAAGGACGGCACCCTCACGGACCTGACCATCGCCGGGCCGTCCGGCGTGGATGCCTTCAACAACGCGGCCTTCGGCGCGCTGTCGGGGTCGAATCCGACGCAGCCACTGCCGCCAGAGTATCCGACCGAGAAGGCCTTCTTCACCGTCACCTTCTTCTACAACGAAAGCCCGCAGTAGCTCGCCGTGCCGACTCGCTCCCAACAGCGCGGGCTGCTCATTCTTCTGGCGATATTCGTCGCCTATGTGCTGGTGCGCGTGCGATGAACGGCGAGTCGCCGGCGAGGAGCGCCGCGCCCGGACCGCTCGTCGTCGCGGTGCTCGGCGCGACCGCGACCGGCAAGACGGCGCTGGCCCTGGCGTTGGCCGAGCACTTCGGCGGGGAGATCATCAACTGCGATTCGACGGCGGTTTATCGTGGGTTCGATATCGGCACCGACAAGATAGGCCTCGCCGATCGCCGCGGCATTCCGCACCACTTGTTGGATGTGGCGGATCCGACCGAGGACTACACGGCTGCGCGGTTCGCCCGTGACGCGGCCGCCGCCGTCCGCGCCATCGACGCGCGCGGGCACCTGCCGATCCTGGCAGGCGGGACGGGCTTCTACTTTCGCGCGCTGACCAGGGGGTTGTTTCCGGGGCCCGGGCGGCACGCGGAACTGCGCGCCCGCCTCGAGCGTGTCGCGGACCGCCGCGGCGGCTGGTTCTTGCATCGCATGCTGCGGCGGGTGGACGCGGCGTCGGCCGCGCGCATCCAGCCCCGCGATATCAAGCGTCTGGTGCGCGCGCTCGAGGTCTTCTTCGTCACGGGCCGGCCCTTGACCGCGCACTTTGCCGACACCACGTCCCTCATCGCCGACGCGGACGTGCTGGGGCTGGTTGTGCGGCTGCCGGCGGAGGCCATCGCGGACCGCGTCGCGCGGCGGGTGGACGAGCAGTTCGCGCGCGGGTTGCTCGACGAGATTCGCGCGCTGCGTGGGGCGGGTGTCCCCCCTGATGCGCGCCCCTTCGGCGGCCTGGTCTACCGCCAGGCCGTCGAGCACCTGCAGGGCGTTCGCGACGAGGCCGCCACGCGCGCGCTCATCGCGCAAGAGAACCGCCGGTACGCGCGCCGGCAGATGCTCTGGTTCAGAAAAGAGCCGAACCTCATGTGGCTCGAGGGGCCCGGGGAATCGGCCGCGACACGAGCGGACGCCATTCGCCTCGTCGAGGCGCGTCTGTCTGCACGCAGGGCTGGCGGGACGCCCGCAGGGGCGGGGTATGATGAACCTCGCGCGGCGGATGCCGTGCCCATCACCAACGTATGAGCAGCCTTCGCGAACAACTCGAACAGCGGGAGCGCGAAATCCTGTCGCCCCGCGCCGCGCGGAGCGCGGACTCGCGGGGGCGTCTGCGGGCGGAACCCGAGGACGACGTCCGTCCGGCGTTCCAGCGGGATCGCGATCGCATCATCCACAGCAAGGCGTTCCGGCGGCTCAAGCACAAGACACAGGTCTTTTTTTCGCCGACCGGGGATCATTACCGCACGCGGCTGACGCACACCCTCGAGGTGTCGCAGATCGCCCGCACGATTGCCAAGGTACTGCACCTGCACGAGGAACTGACCGAGGCCATCACGCTCGGACACGACCTGGGACACACGCCGTTTGGCCACGCCGGCGAGAAGATCATCAATCAGCTGATGCCCGGCGGCTTCAACCACTACGTCCAGAGCCTCCGCATCGTGGACCTGCTCGAGAACGAGGGCCAGGGCCTGAATCTCAGTTGGGAGGTCCGGGACGGGATCGCGAAGCATTCGAAGGGGAAGTCCGGCGCGCCCGTCGGGATGGCCGAGGCGCAGCGGGCGAGCACGATCGAAGGGCAGATCATGCGCGTGGCCGACCTGATTGCCTACGTCAACCACGATATCGATGACGCCATTCGGGCAGGCCTGCTGAAGACGGACGACCTGCCGCGCGGCCCCATTGCGGTGTTGGGGGCGTCGTCGTCCGCGCGGATTGCGACGCTGGTGAAGGACGTGGTGACGGAGACGCTGGCGGTGGACTGCTCGGAGATTCGCATGAGCGACCCCGCGCTCGAGGCCGTCCTGGCCCTGCGCAGCTACCTGTTCCACGCGGTGTACGAGAACGCGGTGGCCACCGCCGAATTCGCCAAGGCATCCGGTGTCCTGACCGGCCTGTGGGAGAAGCTCCACGAGCGGCCCGCGGAGTTCCTCGATCCGCGAACACTCGAGGCGGAGGGCGTGGATGCCGCCACGCGTGACTTCGTGGCGGGCATGACGGACCGCTACGCCGTTCGGCTGTTCGAACAACTGTTCGTGCCCAAGCCCTGGGCCACCGAGTAGCCCCGCGCCGGGGGGCCGGCCCGGCTATCGACAAGGCGTCCCCATGGTATGATTAAGGGTTGATGCTGCTTGACTTAAGTCAGTTCCGTGCGCCCCTTGCGCAGGTGGAACGGACATTCCAGCCAGACGCATTTCCTCCCGACGAGGACATGCGGGTCGTGGCGCCGGTCTCCCTGGCGTTCTCCGTGGCCAAGGATCACGTGGTCTTTACGTTGACCGGGACGGCGACGGGCGTGCTGGAACTGGTGTGCGGCCGGTGCCTCGAGCCTTTCACCTGGCCCGTCGCCGCGCGGTTCGAACTGCGTTACCAGCCGCAGCCGCCTGCGGCCGCCGGCGAAGTCACGCCCGACCTCGAGGTCGCCGAGGACGATCTGGCGACCGCGTTCTACGAGCACGACCAGATCGACCTCGGTCAACTGGTGCGAGAGCAGTTCTACTTGTCGTTACCCATGAAGCCGCTGTGCCAAGACGGGTGCCGGGGACTCTGCCCCGAATGCGGCGTCAACCTCAATCGCACCTCGTGCGCGTGCACGCACCGGTGGGATGATCCACGGTTGGCGGTCCTGAAGACGTTGAAGTCAGAAAGCTGAGATCATGCCGAATCCCAAACGACGCCATTCGAAGACCCGTACGGCCAATCGCCGGACGCACGACGCGCTGAAGCCGATCGGCCGCAGCGAGTGCCCCCACTGCCACGAGCCCAAGTTGCCGCACCGTGTGTGCGCGAACTGCGGGTACTACCGCGGGCGCCAGGCCCGCGCCGTGGACGAAGAATAGACTGTCGGATTCCATGATCTGGATCGCCGTCGATGCGATGGGGGGCGACGCGGCTCCCCGTTACGTGGTGGACGGGGCGTTGGCCGCGGCGCGGCATTTCGATCTGGGTGTGACGCTTGTCGGCCCGACCGATGTCGTCGAGGCGCAGGTCGCCCGGCATGCGAACGTCGATCGCCGCCGGGTGCGGGTTGTCGAGGCAGCAGACGCCGTGTCGATGTCCGATTCGCCGGTCGCCGCGCTCCGCCGCAAGCCGAACGCATCGATCAAGGTCGCGGCCGAGACGGTCGCGCGCGCGGAGGCGGCGGCGTTGTTCAGCGCGGGCCACACCGGCGCGACGGTCATGGCGGCGCACCGCGCCTTCGGCATGCTGCCCGGCGTCGATCGGCCCGCCTTGGCGGTCACCATTCCGACGCGTCGCCGTCCGGCAGTCCTGCTCGACGTAGGCGCCACGGTCGAGTGCCGGCCGCAGCATCTGCTGCAGTTTGCGATCATGGGCAGCCTGTACGCCCGCATCGGGCTCGGCATGGCCGCGCCGCGGGTGGGGCTCTTGTCGATCGGCGAAGAAGAGAGCAAGGGGAACGAACTGACGCGCGAGGCACATCGGCTGCTCAAAGCGTCCGCCGTCGGGTTCATCGGGAACGTCGAGGCCCGGGACGTGTACAGCGGGGCCGCGGATGTCATCGTCTGCGACGGCTTCACGGGCAACGTCGCACTCAAGATCAGCGAGGGATTGGTGGAGATGGTGGAGGGGTTGGTCCGCGAAGAGCTGTCGAGCACCCTCACCATGCGGGGGGGATCGCTCTTGACCCGCCGGGCGGGCCGCCATCTCCGCCGCCGCGTGGACTATTCGGAATACGGCGGCGCGCCGCTGCTCGGCGTCGCGGGCGTGGCCGTCGTCGGCCACGGCCGATCGAGCGCGCGTGCGGTGCGCAATGCCGTGGCGATGGCCTATCGCTTCGCCTCCGATCACTTCATCGAGCGGATCGAACAGGACATCGCCGCCGCCGCGGTGCTGCATCAGTGATCGCGTTTCTCTTTCCCGGCCAGGGCTCACAGAAGGTGGGGATGGGCAAGGCCCTCGCGGAGGCCTATGCCGTCTGCCGCCAGACGTTCGAGGAGGCCGACGAGGCGCTCGGCGAAGCCCTCAGCCGGCGCATCTTCGACGGCCCGGAGGACGAGCTTACGCTGACCGAGAATGCACAACCCGCGATCCTGGCCGTCAGTATTGCGGCCTACCGCGTGCTCGAATCGGCCGGTGCGGCCCCGGCGTATGTCGCGGGCCACAGCCTCGGGGAGTACTCGGCCAACGTCGCCGCGGGGACCTTCGGCTTTGCCGACGCGCTGCGGGCGGTCCGACGCCGCGGTCGCTACATGCAGGAAGCCGTGCCCGTCGGCGCGGGGGCCATGGCGGCGATCCTCGGCCTCGACGCCGACGAGGTTGCACAGGCGTGTGCGGAGGCGGCCGAGGGCGACGTCGTCAGTGCGGCGAACATGAACGGCGCCGGCCAGGTGGTGATTGCCGGGAGTACCGCCGCAGTAGCCCGCGCCGGCGCCTGCGCGAAGGCACGGGGCGCCAAGCGCGTCATCCCGCTGCCTGTCAGTGCCCCGTTCCACTGCGCGCTGATGAAGCCGGCCGGGGATC
>JBEQUD010000283.1:0-13101 GCA_040349235.1 Acidobacteriota bacterium | reverse complement strand
CTTCGCGGTCGTGGACTTCGCGACGCACAAAGAAATCAAGCGCATCGCGAATCCCGAGCTGCCGCCGGGCCGCAAGACGTTCCCCAAGGGCGCGGACCCCTCCCACGGCATGGCGGTCACCGCGGACGGCAAGACGCCCGTCGTATGCAGCCGCCTGAACACCGCGCTGTATGTGTACTCGCTGCCGGACTTGAAGCTGGCCGGCACCGTGTTCCTGGGCGGCAAAGGCGCCGCGTGGGTGACGCTGACGCCGGACGGCAAGACCGCCTACGTGGCCAACGCCGCGACCGACGATGTTTCGGTCGTGGATATCCAGGCGATGAACGAAGTCACCCGTATCCCGGTGGGGTTCGTCCCCAAGCGCAATACGACGGGTGTGCTGCAGCGATAGCGGACATCGCTTAGTTTCGAAGGAGCGGAGATGCGTCAGGTTCTTCTGGGTGCCCTGGTTGTGTTCGTCTCGATGTCATACGCGGCGCCGTCGTCGGGCCAACAGCCGCAGCCGTTCAACACGGCCACCGACGTGACACACGCCGATATCCAGGCGGCGCTCAAGAAGGCGCTCGCCGAGAAGATCACCGACCAAACGATCGGGTTCGCCGACGTCGGCAAGGGGAACGTGAGCGTGGCCTTCGTCATCCGGCGCAACAACGCGACGCTCAGCAACGTCGGCGATCCGCTCGTTCACGACAAGATCACCGAGATCTACTACGTCGTGTCGGGATCGGGCGAGCAGGTGACCGGCGGAACGATCGTCGATCCGAAGCCCCAGGACGGCAAGGCGATTGGGCCGGGCACGCGGGGCACAAAGCTGGAGGGCGGCCGCGTCAGCAAGATGGTCGCCGGCGACATCATCATCATTCCGCCGGGGACCGTCCACACGTGGACCTCGGTCGGCCCGGACGGCGTGGACTACCTGATCTACCGCTTCGATCCCGAGAAGATCACGTCGTTCCAGAAGAAGTAGCGACGCGCTACAAATCCTTCAGGCGCGTATCGGCGTCGCCGAAGCGACTTAGCTTCACGCCCATCCGGTCCATCAGGCCCAGATAGAGGCTGCACAGCTTCCGATTGTCGTTGCCGGCGGCGTAGTAGTCGAGGACGCGGCCCGTCTCGAGCGTCCCGCCCAGGCTCCCCGCCGTGACGATCGGCACCTTCCGGTTGTCGTGCTTGGTGCCCGACCACATGTTCGACATGAACATCACGCAGCTGTTGTCGAGCACGGTGCCTTCGCCCTCGGGCATCTCGTCCAGCCGCTTCGCGAGGTAGGCGAGCTGGCTCAAGTGGAACCGCACGATGCGCTCGTAGCCGTCCGAGCTGTCGTTGTGCGACGCGCCGTGGTGCCCGTCGCGGACGTCGAGGAACGGATAATAGAGCGACGACAGGTCGCGCGCCAGAATCAGTGACGCAATGCGCGTCTTGTCCGTCTGGAACGCCAGCGCGATGATGTCGCACATCACGCGCGTGTGGTCGCGCAAGTCTTCGGGCAGGCCGTTGTCCGGCCGCTTCATGGAGAACAGCGGGCGGTTCTTGTCCTTGGCGCGGTCCTCGGCCTTGTCCTTGTCGGCGCGCATCCGCTCGATGTCCTTCTCGACGTCGCGCACGCTGCTCAAATACTCGTCCAGCTTCAGCTTGTCTGTTGAGCTGACCTGGCGGCGCAGTCTTTCCGCCCGCTCTTTGACGCGGTCCAGCACGCTGATGTTGCGCAGGCTGCCGCTGTTCTCGAACAGACTGTCGAACGCCAGCGATGGAAACATTTCGTTCGGCACGGGCGAATCGGGGCTCTGCCAGGAAATGTGGGATCCGTACGCGTTCGAAAAATTCGTTTCGTGGTAGCCGCTGAGCGGCTGCTCGCACGCCAGCACGACGCTCGCCTGCGCCGTATCCTGCCCGATGCGGTTCGCCAGCAGCTGGTCCATGCTGATGCCGCCGTGCATGATGGCGCCCTTCTGGATCGGCACGCCCGACAGCAGGTTGCCCGTCATCGGCGGATGGATGCCGAGCCCCGTGGCCTCCTTGTTGAAGAGGCCGCTGATGACGTTGATCTTGGATTTGACGGGCTCGAGCGGCTGGAGCGTCTTGCCGAACTCCATGGCGGCGCCAGAGCCCTTGGCCCACCAGTTCTCGGTGTTGACGCCGTTGCCCATGAAGAGGACGGCGAAGCGCTTGGGAAACGGACCAGGCACCACCGCATCGGTCCCAACCGCGGCGGCGACGCTGCCGAAGCCGGCCAGTGACTCGAGCCATGGCAGCGCCATCGTCACGCCAACGCCGCGAAGGAGGGTTCGCCGTGTGAATTTGCTCCGGCCCATTGCGTCTACCTCTGCGCGAGGTCTTCCTGGCCCCGCTTGTACAAGAACTGTCGGCTGGTCACGATGCTCTCGATGATGCTGTCGAACCGATAGCCCGTCGCAGCCAGCTTGGCGTGCATGTCCTGAATCGTGGCCTCGTCGGACGTGATGAGGCTCCGCCCGAGTGCATAGGCCAGCAACCGGCCGAACACGTTGTCGAGAAAATTGTCCTGGCGTCGCTCGCGGATGTATTGCTGCAGTCCGGCCACACCAGCCGCGTCCTTGCCGCCGGGGAACGTCGCCGCAACATCGACCGCGTGGCCGGCCAGGTCCTTCTCGCGCCGCTCGCCGACGGGGCCGAACCCTTCGAAGACCAGGCCGAACGAATCGAACCGCGCGTGGCAGGACGCGCACATCGGGTTGGCGCGATGGCGCGCCAGCATCTCGCGCAGGGGCAAATCGAGCTTGGCCTCGTCGCTCGGCAGTTCGGGAACAACCGGCGGCGGCGGTGGAATGCGCTCGCCCAGCATGTTCCTGACCACCCAGTTGCCGCGCTTGACGGGGCTCGTGCGGAGCCCGGGCGCGTTCTTCGTCAGGAAGGCCGCCATCGGCAGGAGGCCGCCGCGGCCGTACGCCGTGGCATCAGGCACGTGCACCCATTCGTTCGGCTGTGTTGCTGCGATCGGGATGCCGTAGTGCTTGGCCAAAGCAGGGTTGACGAAGGTGTCGGTGGCGTAGAGCAAGTCCAACACGGAGCGGTTCGTCTGGAACACGTCGGTGAGAAAGCGCGCGGGCTCCTCGAACATCGCGTCCCGCAGTTCGTTGGTGAAGCTCGCGAACCGGGTCCGATCGACAGAGGCGATGTCCTCGAAGCGCCGGAAGTCGAGCCAGTTGCCGCCGAACTCCACGGCGAGCCCGCGGACGCGCGGGTCCTTCAGCATGCGCCGCGACTGCGCCGCCAGGACACGAGGACGATGTAGATCCCCAGCCGCCGCGTGGGCAAGCAGTTCCTTGTCCGGGAGGCTCGACCAGAGAAAGTAGCTGAGGCGGCTCGCCAGCTCGTAATCCGAGAGCGGACGGATGGCCTTGGCCGAATCGAGCAGATCCACGCGGTAGCACAGCTCGGGCGACATCAGCACCCCGACGAGCGACTCGCGAACCGCCGCCTCGTGATCGAGGCCGTCCTTGTCGCGATAGCTCCGATACTGCGCGAGCAGCTCCTGCTTGTCGTCGGGCGTCAATGGCCGCCGATACGCGCGCGCCGCGAAATCGAGCAGTGCGTCGAGGTGGCTGGGCTCGGCGTCTCGCCGCGCCTTCTCCACGGCGTGGATGGTGGTGTCCGCCCACTTGAAGTAGTCCCTGACGGCCTGGAGGGCGACATCGCTTCCGCCCTTCCCGAGCGTCAGATAGATGGCCTCGAGCTTTGCCATGGTCGCGGACGCGGTGATTTCTTCGTCCGGCGGCTGCGAGCCGCCAGGCCGGCCGGCCTCCATCAGCGCGCGCGCGTCGCGGGCGAAGAGGTAGTACTGAATGTAGGTGCGGCTGCTGACGTTCGCCACGAAGTCGAGATCGAACCACAGGGCGTCGAGCTGCTTCTGCTGGGCACCGTCGAGGACCAGCTCGTAGAGCGGCAGGTCGTCGCGGAAGTAGCCCATCATGTTGTGGAAGCCCGCGCTCAAGTACCGTCCGCGGTCCTTCGTCGTATCGAAGTAGTTGCGCCCGCGCTCCTCCATGTAGAACATGTCGGGGAACACGCTGGCGAACCTGGCGAACGCGGCTTCGTAGCGCGCGAGCTGCGCCGCGGACACGACGAGGTCGGGATCGCCCGGCGTGTTCGTGACCAGGACGGTATGTCCGGGCCCGAACTGGCCCTGGGAGCCCGGTTCCGGGAGCAGCCGCTCCGGCTTGAGCGGGCGCACGGCTCCATCGACCTGCAGTTGATCGGGGTCGAAGCTCCGGCGGTGCGTGGCGTACTGCTGGTCCTTCCAGATGAGGAACGGCTCTTCGCGCGCGTCGAGCTTGCCGGCGGCAAGGTTCCAGAAGCGCGGCTCGATCTTCTTCCGAACCTGTACGACGTAGTCGCGCATCCGCTCAGCGCCCGGCCGCGCGGCTTCCGGCTGGTTCCGGCTGGGCGCCGGCAGCTCGCGCCACATGGCCTGTAGCCGCGCCGCGGGGCCAACGTCCTCCTTCGCGCCTTCGAGCGTCGTCCAGACCGTATTCAGATACTTCGGGCTGACCTTCTGCGCGGTAGCGATGTCGGCCAGCGTTGCTCGCGGCTTGCCGAGCGCGACGCGATGCTTGAAGAACCACGCCGCCTGGAAATAGTCCGCGTAGTCGATGTTCTGGCGGTGATACAGGTCGATGATCTGCTGGACGTAGTACTTCTCGCGGTCCGTTTCGGACAGCATCGGGTGCGGCGCGAACGAAAATCCCTTCGGCTGCAGGAACATGTGGCTGGCGACGTCGCGCGCCGCCGCCAGATACTTCTTGAGCAGCGCCGGCGACATCACGAGTGACTCGCCGGAGTTGTCGAAGCCCGCGCTGTTGGACGGGTCGATGGGGAACTCGCGCGTGGGTCGGATGTCAACGCCGGTCAGATCGCGAATCGTGTAGTCGTACTCGGCATTGCTGAGGCGCCGCGCCAGCACGACCCCGGGGTCGCCGGCGTTGCGGCGGATGTCGTAGTTGTGTGCCGCCTCGAACCACTCGATGGCCCCGCGGCGTGCGTCCGCGGGCGGTTGGGCCTTCGCGACCCGGGGCGGCATCTCGCCGGCCTTGAGCCGGTCGAGCACCGCGCGCACGCGGTGCCCGTCCTTCAACACGTCCGCCGTCGATGCGAACGCACCGAGGTCGAGGTCTGCCGGCGGCTTCGCCCCGCTGTGGCACGAGACGCAGTAGGTCTGCAGGAACGGGCGGGCCGTGCTCTCGAACTGTCGATCGAGCTGGGCGACCGTCATCGTGCCGGCCGTGCCGCCCTTGCGTGCGTTGTCGGCGCCTCGGGCCGAGGGGGAATCGGCCGCTGCCAGCAGCAGCGCGGGAACGAGCAGCGCCGGGACGAAGCGACCGTGTTTCATAGGCGGCTTACACGAACTGGTATCCGCTCTTCGTCATCGGCAGCGTGCGGATGCGGTCGCCGGTGGCTGCGAAAATCGCGTTGCCGATCGCGGCGAGCACCGAGGGCAGCATGGGTTCGCCGAGGCCGTCGGGCGTTTCGTCGTTCTTGATGAAATGAATGTCGATTTCCGGTGGGGCCTGCGTCATACGGATGGTCGGGTACTGGTGGAAGTTGCTCTGGACGGCCCGCCCGTTCTCGATGGTGGTTTCCCACAGCATCTGGCTCATGCCCTCGATGACGCCCCCCTGCACCATGTTGATGGCGGCGTCGGGGTTGACGACCTGGCGCCCGACGTCCACGACGGTCCAGATCTTCGTGACGCGCACGCGCTTGCCCTCCACGCGCACCTCGGCGACCGTGGCCGCAAGCCCGTGGTTGTCGAGGGCGGCGACGCCGCGGCCGACACCCTTCGGAAACGTCTGGCCGGCCTTCCAGCCCGAGCGCTCCGCCACCGACTTCAGCAGCGCGATGACGCGCTCCGCCTCGATTTCGGGGTCGCGGGGGTTCGACGACTTGACGCGCTTGGCCTCGAGGATTTCCAGACGGAAGGCGACCGGATCCTTGCCGGCGGCCAGCGCCAGCTCGTCGATGAACGACTGGTAGCAGAACGTGATGCCGTTGTTGCCGGGCGCGCGCAGCGAGCCCATCGGCACGTTCGACGCAATCACCGAGATGCCCGTGTCGTAGTCGGGGACGAACCCGCCGGGCACCTGCCCGGGCGGGATGCCGGCCGCACGGCCCACTTCCTTGCCGTCGCCGTAGGTCAGCGCGTGGTTCTTCCAGGCGACGAGCTTGCCGGAGGCGTCGAGGCCGGCCTTCAGGTAGTGGTAGTTGCCCGCGCGGTAGTGGTCGTGGCCCATGTCGTCTTCGCGCGTCCACATCAACTTGACCGGCGCGTTGGCCATCTTCGAGATGATCGCCGCTTCCATCGCGTAGTCGCCGTCGAGCCGGCGGCCGAAGCATCCGCCGGCCTTCATCAAGTGCACCGTGACGGCGCTCTCGGGGATGCCGAGCAGCGGCGCGACGAGCTGTTTGGCGAAGCCTGGGGCCTGGCTCGGCGTCCAGAGCTCGAGCTTGCCGTCCTTGTAGTGCGCCACGCTGTTGGTCGGTTCCATCTGCGTGTGGGAGATGAAGGGAAACGAGTAGGTAGCCTCGACGACCTTCGCGGCCGATTGCAGCGCCTTGTCGGCGTCGCCGTCCCGCCGGAACTTGATCTGCGCCGGCAGCTTGAAGAGCTCTTTGGCCCGCGCGTCGTACTGCGCGCTCGATTCCTTCGCGCCCGCGCCTTCGTCCCAGGTGACCTTCAGCTTCTTCCGCGCGGTTGCCGCCTGCCAGTAGCTGTCCGCGACGATGGCCACGCCGCTATGGAGGCCGGCCGTATCCTGCGTGCCCTCGACGATGAAGGCATGTCGGACGCCGGGCATCGCCTTGATCTCGTCCAGGTTGGCGCTGACCGCTTTGCCCATGAAGACCGGGCACTTGTGATACACGGCCCACAGCATGCCGGGCACGGTGAAGTCCATGCTGAAGACAGGCTTGCCCATCACCACGTCGTGGACGTCCACGCTGCGCGCCCCTTTGCCGATGATGGTGTAGTCCTTGGGGTCCTTCAGCTTGACCTTCTTCATGTCGGGCGGCGTCAGGGTCGCGACCTTGGCAGCCAGCGCCCCGTACCCCACCGTGCGGTTGCTCGCGCGGTGGACGACCGTCCCCGCCGACGTCGTCAGCTCCGATTCGGGCACGTTCCAGGTTTGCGCGGCGGCGGTGACGAACATTGCGCGGCCGGCGGCGCCCACGCGGCGGAGGGGCTCCCAGTTGGTGGGCGTGCTCGTGCTGCCGCCCGAGCGTTGCGGACCGAGCGCCTCTTCGTTCAGGTCCGCCTGCACGACCTTGACGTCCTTCCAGGCGACGTCCAGTTCGTCGGCGATGAGCATCGGCAGCGACGTACGGACGCCCTGGCCCATCTCGGGGTTCTTCGCCAGGATGGTGACGCTGCCGTCTGCGGCCACCGTGATGAACGTGCTTGGCGGGACGTTCGGCGGAAACGGCACGTTGCGCCGTCCGGCCTGCGCGAACAGCGTCTCGACCGTGTCGGTGTAGAGCGCCAGCATGACGCCGCCGCCGGCCACGGCGGTCAGGCGCAAGAAGGAACGGCGGGTTGTCCGGTTGATGTCCATGTCAGTCCCCTGCCCAGGAATAAGGGTACCTATCAGAATGCCACGAAATTGTCCGCCCGACCCCGACAATTTGCGGGGGATTCCCGATCCTGCACCCTGGCGATGGGCCACCGTTCCGAGGAAGCCGGAGTGTATATTGTGCCGATGCGAAAGACGATTTCGGCCGTCCTGACACTGGTTCTCGGAGCGGCCGTGGTCGTCGGCCGGGCGCAGCAGGCGCCCGCGTCCCAGCCGCCCGTGGCGGCGCGGCCGGGGGACACCGGGCCAATGCCACCGGGGCCCAGCCCGGATTCGCAGTACCGCCTCGGCCCGGATTCCCTGCCGCAGGAAGGCGTGCCGAAGGGCGAGATTCGCGGGCCCTACTCGCTGCGCAGCAACGTCTACCCGGGGACGCTCCACACCTATTGGGTGTACGTCCCGGCGCAGTACACCCCGGCCATGCCGGCGGCCCTGATGGTCTTCCAGGACGGCCAGGCGTTCAAGTACGAGCAGGGCGATCTGCGCGCGCAGAACGTCATGGACAACCTGATCTACCGCCACGAGATTCCGGTGATGATCGGGGTCTTCATCAATCCGGGCCGCACGCCCGAGCAGCCCGAACCCGTGCCCTCGAACTGGGGCGACCGCACGACCAACCGCCCGACCGAGTACAACACCCCGGACGACAAGTACGCGCGGGTCATCACCGAAGAGCTGATGCCCGTCGTCACCAAGGAGTACAACATCTCGAAGGACCCCGAGATGCACGGGATCGGCGGCTCGAGCTCCGGCGCCATCGCCGCCTTTGCCGTCGCGTGGGAGCGCCCGAACGACTTCCGCAAGGTGCTCAGCAACGTCGGGAGCTTCGTCAATATCCGCGGTGGATATGTGTACCCGGAGCGCGTGCGCGCGAGCGAGAAGAAGCCGATTCGCGTGTTCCTGTGCGACGGCCGCAACGATCACCGCGGGTTCCGGGACGGCAAGTACGACGAGACGCGCGACTGGTTCTACCAGAACGTGCGCCTGATGAAGGCCCTCACCGAGAAAGGCTACGACGTGAACTACACGTGGGGGATGAACCTGCACGGGCAGAAGTTCGGCGGCGCCATCCTGCCCGAGATGATGCGCTGGCTGTGGCGCGACGCGCCCGTATCGACCGACCCGAACGACATGGTCGAGCGCGGCTTCCGCGAGGCCGCGCCGCGGCCGACGTCCACGCCCGCCAACCTCGCCGACGGCGAGTTCACGATTCGTCCGCCCTATACCCCGGCCCCCGAACTGATGGCCAAGGCCGGCGTGCCCAAGGGCGCGCTCCACGAGCTCACGATGAAGTCGGTGGACGGCACGATCTTCCCCGGCTCGGTGCCGTTCGAGCGCAGGGTCATCGTCTACGTGCCGGCGCAGTACGTGCCGGGCACCGCCGCACCCTTCATCGTCGCGCAGGACGGCCCCGGGTACCTGAACACGCTGCCGCCCGTCCTCGACAACCTGATTCACGAGAAGCGGCTGCCGGTGATGATTGCCATCATGGTGGCCAACGGCGGGCCGGGCGGCCGCGGCGGCAATGGCCGGCGGGGCGAGCGCAGCATCGAATACGACACGGTCTCCGACGCGTACACGCGATTCGTCGAGACGGAAGTGCTACCGCGCGTCGTCAGCGAAACCCACGTCACGCTCACCAAGGATCCGACCGGGCGCGCCACGATGGGGGGCAGTTCGGGTGGGGCGGCCGCGTTCACGATGGCCTGGTTCCATCCCGAGCTATTCGGCCGGGTGCTCAGCTACTCGGGCAGCTTCGTGAACCTGGAGAACAACCAGCACCCCGAGATCTCGCGCGGGGCGTGGGAATATCACGCCACCCTCATCTCGAAGGCCGCGACCAAGCCGATTCGCGTCTGGCTGGAGGTCGGCGACAATGACAACGGGGCTACGCGCCAGGAGGCCGAGCTCCGCAACTGGATCATCGCCAATCAGCACATGGCGGCGGCGCTCAAGGCGAAGGGGTATCACTACCAGTACGTGTTCGCCGAGAACGCGGGGCACACCGACCGCAGCGTCCACGCCCACACCTTGCCAGGGGCGCTGTTGTGGCTGTGGCAGGGTTACCCGATCAAATAGCGCGCGGGCCGCGTGGCCGGCCGGGCGTCAATGAGGAGCGATTACATGCGAAGCAGCACGGCACGAGCGTTCATCCTGGGTGGTTTTCTCGCGGGGAGCACCTTGTCCCTTTCGGCGCAAGGCGCCGGCAGGGCCCCGGCGCCGCTCAGCACGACGCCGTACGATCGCTGGACGGCCGACCAGCTGACCAAGCCTGGCAGCCTGGGCAACTTCGGCAACCACAACGCCTCGATTCAGAAGCGCGAGGCGGGTGCGCTGCCCGAAATCCACGCCGGCTTCGCTCATTTCATGATGTTCACGGGCGGCGAGGGCTCCTTTACCGTGGGCGGTGACATCGTCGATGGGCCGGACGGCAAGAAGGTCGTCAAGGGCGGCGACACGCAGAAGATTGTCGTCGGCGCGATGTACCACATTCCGATCAACACGGCGCACTGGGTCGTCCCGAACCCGGGCAGCACGGTGACGTACTGGGTGACGAACATCAACATCGAGAAGCCGTAGGTGCGTCAGGGCGTGGGAGCACGGGGAGACCGATGATGCTGAAACCGTTCGCGGTTGTGGGGATGCTGGTGCTTGGGCTTGCGGGCCCGGTGCGGGCGCAGGACGCCGCGGCGGTCCTCGCCGCCACGTCCAAGGCGATGGGCGCCGACACGCTGACGACGATTCAGTATGCGGGTGTCGGCAGCGAGTTCGCCTTCGGCCAGGCCATCAACCCGACCGCGCCGCTCCCGGGGTACGAGTACACGTCGTACGTGCGCATCATCGACTACGACATGCCCGCGTGGCGGCTCGATCGGGCCGTCGTCACGGCCGACCCGGGGCGCCTGGGCGGCGGTCCCTATCCGCCGCCGAGCCAGACCGTCATCGTCACGACCAGCACGCCCTGGAACAGGCAGGTCGAGCTCTGGATGACACCGTTCGGGTTCCTGCGCGCGGCCGCGACCTACAACGCAACGGCCGCCCAGACGACCATCGGTGGCAAGACGTTCAGCGTGCTGACGTTCACGGCGCCCAACAAAGCGAAGATGAGCGGCTACATCAACGAGAAGCACATGGTGGAACGCGTCGAGACCTCGATTGCCACCATGTTCGGCGATACGGCGCTCGAGGCCACGTTCAGCCGGTACAAGAACTTCGACGGCGTGAAGTTCCCGACGCGGATCGTGCAGAAGGAGGAAGGCAAGACCATCCTCGACTTGACGGTCACCGACGTGAAGCCCAATGCCCGCGCGATGATCCTGCCGCAGCAGGAGCTCGATCGGCCGCGCCTGCTCTTCCAGCCGCCGCAGAAGCTGGCCGAGGGCGTCTACATGAGCCGCGGTCTGCATGTGGCGACCATGGTGGAGTTCCTGGATTACATCGTCGTTATCGAGGCGCCCTCGAGCGAAGCCCGCGCCATCGAGATCATCGACTCGGCGAAGAAGCTGTTCCCGACCAAGCCCATCAAGTACGTCGTCAACACCCACAGCCACTCGGACCATTCCGACGGCCTGCGGACCTTCGTCGCCGAGGGCGTCATCATCATCACGCACGAGGTCAACAAGGCGTACCTCGAGCGGATTTTGAACGCGCCGCATACGCTGAACCCCGACCGCCTGTCGGCGTCACCCAAGAAGCTGACGATCGAGACGATGGCCGACAAGCGCGTGCTGACCGACGGGCATCAGGTTCTCGAACTGCATCTCGTGCGGGGCAGCCAGCACAGCGAGGGGCTGTTGATGGGGTACCTCCCCAAGGACAAGATCCTGGTCGAGGCGGACGCCTACGACCCGATGATGCCGGTCAGCGCGCCGCCGATGCCCCTCAACGCCAACGACCAGAGCATCGCGAAGAACCTCCTGGACAACATCGAGCGGTTGGGGCTCGACGTCGATACGATCATCCCGGTCCACTACACGCCGGACTTCCGCAAGTTCACTAAGGCCGACCTCGTGGCCTACGTCGGGAAGGGGAAGTGAGCATGAAGGCTGTGCGGACAACGCGGCGGGCCATGTGCGCGCTCGGCGCGATGCTGCTTTCGGTGACGGCGTCGGGGCAGTCGAAGCCGGTGGTGCCCGCGGGTTTCACCCTCGTGGACGCGGGCGAGCCGCTGAGCGGCGTCATCTTCGGCGACCCGAACAAGCCCGGCATCCACATCACCCGCAACCGCTTCCTGCCGGGGCAGGGCAGCACGCCGCACTATCACGACGAGGATCGCTACATCACCGTGATCAAGGGCACGTGGTGGGTCGCGCTCGGGCCGGACAGCGACGTCTACGACCCCGCGAAGATGATTCCGATGAAGACGGGCAGCTTTCTCTTCGAGCCCGCCTTCGGCCATCACTACGACGGCGCGAAGGACGAGGAAGTGATCGTCGAGATCCTCCACATGGGCCCGTCGAAGACGATTCCCGTCGAGAAGCCGGCCGGCGCCCGTCCATGAAGCGACGGGATTTCCTGACCACGACCGCGGCGCTGGCGTCTGCGCCGCTCGTGCACGGGGCCGTGTCCGCGCAGGCGCCGACGCAGCCCACGGCCCCGGTCGCCGCGCCCGTCGCGCGCAAGGGTCGCATCAAGCAAGGCGCGATGCGGTTCAACTTCGCGCCCGGCACCTCCTTCGACGAGATGTGCCGGCAGGCGGCTAGCCTGGGCCTCGTCGGCTTCGACATCACCGGCCCGAAGGACTGGCCCACGCTCAAGAAGTACGGCCTCATCAGCACCGTCAGCATTCTGGGCCCGCTCACGCAGGAAGACGGGATGGTGCGCAAGGAACTGCACGACACCCTCGAACCCGGCGTCCGCGCGGCCATCGACGCGGTGGCGGCCGAAGGCTATCCGAACCTGGGCGTGCTGGGCGGCCAGCGCAAGGGGCTGTCGTACGAGGAAGGCGCCGACAACCTCGTCGCGTTTCTCAACCGGGTGAAGGGACAGGCCGAAGACAAGCACGTGACGCTGCTGCTCGAGATGGTGAACAGCAAGTACGAGGATCCCAACCTGGGCCGCAAGGACTCGGTGTGCGACCACCTGAAGTTCGCCGTGGACGTCATCAAGCGCGTGAACTCGCCGCGCGTGAAGCTGGTGTTCGATGCCTACCACGTCGCCATCATGGACGGGGACGTGGCGGCGAACCTGCGCGAGAACATTCAGCACATCAGCCACTTCCACACGGCCGGCGTGCCCGGCCGCGGCCCGATCGACGAGACCCAGGAACTGAACTACCGCTTCCTTGCGCACACTCTCGTGGAACTGGGCTTCACGGGCTACGTCGTACACGAATATCGCCCCAGCAAGGGCGGCGATCCGCTGAAGGAACTTGCCCGGGCCATCGAGATCATGGACGTCTAGTTGCCGAGGGGCTCGAGCCCCAATAGCGTCGCTGGATTGGCCTTGAACATCAGGTCGAGTTCCCGCTGCGTGATGCCGTGCGCGCGGAGCCCCCGCG
>JBEQUD010000266.1:0-4912 GCA_040349235.1 Acidobacteriota bacterium | reverse complement strand
TGACGTTGTATCATCGGCTGCGCGTCGGACACAACCGCAACGGCATTACACCGCTGTGACGCGCCGGACAATTCCGTCACGCGAGGCAGAACCATGGATGTCTTCGACGCGTTCAAAGCTGCGCAACGCGAACGCTGGGCGTCGTTCGCGCCAATGCAGACGACTACGACGGTGCCCGCGGCGCGCCTCGTCGCGCATGCGCTGGTCAGGCCGGGCGACCGCGTGCTGGACGTCGCGTGTGGAACGGGCGTCGTCGCCGTCACGGCCGCGCGAGGCGGCGCGCGCGTCACCGGGCTCGATTTGACGCCCGAGCTCCTGAGCGTGGCGCGAGACAACTCGGAGATTGCGGGCGTGCCCATCGAGTGGCACGAGGGCGACGCCGAGCGCCTGCCGTTCGACGATGCGTCCTTTGACGTCGTCCTCAGCCAGTTCGGCCACATGTTCGCCCCGCGGCCGGACGTGGCGGTCGCCGAGATGCTCCGCGTGCTCAAGCCAGGCGGGACACTCGCCTTTTCGACCTGGCCGCCCGAGCTGTTCATGGGACGGATGTTCGCCCTCGTGGCGCAGTATCTGCCGCCGCCCCCGCCGGGGGTCGCGGCGCCGCCGTCCTGGGGCGACGTCAATGTGGTCCGCGCACGGCTCGGGGACGCCGTCCGCGACATCGTCTTCGACCGTGCCGTGGTCGTCGTCCCAGCCCTGAGCATCCCGCACTACCGCGACCTGTTGGAGCGTTCGTCAGGGCCCGTCGTGAAGCTGGTGGAAACACTCGAAGCCACGGACCCCGCGAGGCTCGCGGCCTTCCGTCGGGAGTACGACGCGCTCGTGGCCTTGTACTTCGACCAGAACGGCGTCCGGCAGGACTACCTCCTGACGCGCGCGACGAAAATCTGACCGACCGCGGACGCCGCTAGACGCGCTCGATGACGAGCGCCAGACCCTGGCCGACGCCGATGCACATCGTGCACAGCGCGAACCGTCCGCCGCTCCGCTGGAGCTGGTACATCGCGGTCGTGACGAGGCGGGCACCGCTCGCGCCGAGCGGATGGCCGATGGCGATCGCGCCACCGTTGGGGTTGACGTGGGCCGCGTCATCGGCGAGGCCCAGCTCGCGCGTGACCGCGAGCCCCTGCGCGGCGAACGCCTCGTTCAGCTCGATGACGTCCATGGCGGCCAGGTCGAGCTTCGCGAGCGCCAGCACCTTCCGCGTGGCCGGGACGGGGCCGACACCCATCACACGCGGCAGGACTCCCGCCGCCGCCGCCGCAACGACCCGCGCCCTGGGCTCGAGGCCGAACGTCTTGACGGCGGCCTCGCTCGCGAGCAGCAGCGCACAGCTGCCGTCGTTGATGCCCGAGGAATTCCCGGCCGTCACGGAGCCCTCCGGCTTGACGACGCCCTTGAGCGTGCCGAGGACCGCCAGCGTGGTATCCGGCCGCGGCTGCTCGTCCGCTTCGAACACCCGCGGCTTCTGCTTGGGGAGCGCGATCGTGACCGGCACGATCTCGCGCGCGAACGCACCGGCCGCAGACGCCGCCGCCCAGCGCTGCTGGCTGCGCAGCGCGAAGGCGTCCTGGTCGGCGCGGCTCACCCCGTATTCGCTGGCCACGTTCTCGGCGGTCTCCGGCATCATGTCCACGCCGTACTTCGCCTTCAGGGCGGGGTTGACGAACCGCCAGCCCATCGTGGTGTCTTCCATCTTCATCCCGCGCGAGAACGCGGCATCGGCCTTCCCCATCACGAACGGTGCACGCGTCATGCTTTCGACACCGCCCGCGACGACCAGTTCAGCCTCGCCCGTGCGAATCGCTCGCGCCCCGATCGCCACGGCGTCGAGACCCGACGCGCACAAGCGATTGACGGTGACGCCGGGCACGCTCGGCGGCAGTCCTGCCAGCAGCAATGCCATGCGCGCGACGTTGCGGTTGTCCTCGCCGGCCTGATTCGCGCATCCCATCAGCACGTCGTCCACGGCCGCCCAGTCCACGGACGGATTTCGCTCGACGAGCGCGCGAAGCGGCAGCGCCGCCAGATCGTCCGTGCGGACGGAGGCCAACGATCCGCCGTAGCGGCCAAACGGCGTCCGCACGCCGTCGCACATGTACACAACCCGCGCCGACTCCCCGCTGCTCATGACGATGCCCTCATGGATGGTCGCGTGCGCGCGACATTCCTGTCCCTAAAACGTTATCACCAACACCGAGGAGCTGTCCTGTCGCCGAAAGAGTCAGGCAGGTCCCATTGGAATTGAACGGGCCGTTACCTGGTGATCGCGCGGCCGTCATAGCGGGTCCATAGCATGTGAATCATCCCATCTGCGAGGAGGCGTCATGCGTGGAGTGGCACTGTGCGCGCTTATCAGCGTGCTGTTTACGGCCGGGGCGTCAGCCCAATTTGAAACAGCGTCCATCGTGGGGACGGTGCGCGACACGAGCGGCGGCACCGTTGCCGGCAGCACGGTGACCCTGACGCGCTCGGACACCGGCGTTTCCACGGAGCAGGCCAGCAACGCCGACGCCGTCTACGAGTTCGTCGCCGTCAAGCCCGGAGCGTATGTCCTCACCGCACAGAAGCCAGGCTTCTCGATTGCGCTCGTGGACCAGGTGGTCGTCCAGGTCGGCGGGCGCTTGCGCGTGGACCTGACGCTCGCGGTCGGCCAGGTCTCCGAGACGGTCGAAGTCGCCGCGACGGTGCCGCTCGTCGAGACCGAATCGAGCCAGCGCGGCCATGTCATCACGGGCGACCAGATGCGTGGCCTGGCGTTGAACGGGCGCGAATACTCGTCGCTGGCCCTGCTGGCGCCTGGCGTGCGGCAGTCCGCGCTCAACAAGAGCACCAACGGCACCCCACGCGAAGGGGCGTTCAACGTGAACGGTCTGCGCAGCGTCTTCAACAACTTCCTCATCGACGGCCTCGACAACAACGCGCTCGGCACCAGCAACCAGGGGTTCTCCAACCAGGTCATGCAGCCGCCGCCCGACGCCGTCAGCGAGTTCCGCGTCGTCACCAACAACCAGAGCGCCGAGTACGGTCGCGCGGCGGGCGCCACGGTCAACGTCGCCTATCGAAGCGGTGCCAACCAGTTCCACGGCACCGGGTGGGAATTCTTGCGCGACACCGCGCTGAACGCCACGACGTACTTCAAGCCCGCGGATGGACAGAAGCCGCCGCTGCGGCGCAACCAGTTCGGGGGTGTGCTCGGGGGGCCACTCGTCCGGAACCATGTGTTCTTCTTCGCGGACTACGAAGGGTTCCGGCAGGACAAGAAAGCGACCACGTTCTCGACGCTGCCCACCTCCACGCAGCGGTTGGGCATCCTGCCCGTGGACATCCGGGACCCGCGCACCGGCGCCGTATATCCGGCGGGCACGCCCATCCCGATGACACCGTTCGCGCGAAGCGTCCTCGGCGCCCTGCCCGACCCCAACGTCGCAGGTGCCGCGAACAACTACTCGGTCCTGCAGGACCTGACCAACGATTCGGACAAGGCCGGGGGCAAGATCGACTTCCAAGCCACGCCGGCGTTCGCCTTGTTCGGCCGCTACGGGTGGCGCAACCTGAACACCAACGACCAGCCGCCCGTTCCCCTCCCGGCCGGCGGGGGTGGCAACGGCAACATCTACGCCCGCAACAAGCAGCTGGCGCTCGGGGCGACGTACATTCCGAGCGCGCGCTCCTTGCTCGAGGTGCGGTTCGGCTGGTCGAATACGCAGGCCGGCAAGAACCCGCCGGCGCTCGGTTCCGCGAGTGCGCTCGATGCCTACGGGCTGCGAGGACTGCCGAACGACCCTCGTATCTCCGGCGGGCTCCCCTCCCAGAGCATCACGGGCTACACGGGCTTCGGGCGCCAGGCGACGAACCCGCAGTGGCAGTACCCCACGGTATGGAACCCAAAACTGAACTACACGTGGCTGGTCGGTCGGCAGTCCTTCAAAGCCGGCTACGAATACCAACACGTCAACGTGGAAGTGATGGACGTCAACCCGCTCTATGGGGTGGACACCTACGCCAGCCAGTTCACGCGCCCGGCCGGCGCGGCGTCGAACAATCTCTACAATCTCGGGGACTTCATGCTCGGGTTGCGGTCGCAATATGCCCTGAGCACGCTGTTCGTGGCGAACATGCGCCAGGACATGCACTTCGGATACGTGCAGGACGACATCCGGGCCAGCGACAAGCTGACGCTGAACCTCGGGATGCGATACGAGTACGCCACGCCGATGTGGGAAGCCAACAACCGCCTGTCGAATTTCGATCCCGCCAGCCGCACGATGGTGCTCGCCGCCGACGGCTCGATTGGCGAGCGCGCGCTCGTGGATCCCGACAGGAACAACTTCGCCCCGCGCCTCGGACTGGCCTATAGCCCAGCGCCCAAGACCGTCATCCGCGGCGGCTGGGGCATCAGCTACGTGCACGTCAACCGCATCGGGTCGGCGAACCTGCTCGCGATCAACGGGCCCCAGGTCATCCGGGCCGTCGTCACACAGAGCAATGCCAGCGCCCCGGCCTTCGTCCCGACCGAGCAAGGCTACCCGACGGGCCTGACGGACTCGTCGCAGTTCAACCCCCTGACCGCCCTGGTCAGCTACATCCCGCGGGACTTCCATTCGAGCCCCGTGCAGAGCTGGTACGCGTCGGTCCAGCGCGAGTTCGGTCCGCGGATGCTCCTCGACGTCGCCTACGTGGGGAACAAGGCGGACGATCTGCTGCTCATCGGCAATTACAACCAGGCCGCGCCGAACAACGCCGCCGGCACCATTCCATTGCAGGCCCGGCGGCCCATTTCCACGTTCGGCGACATTACCTATGTCTTCAACGGGGGCAAGTCCCGCTACGACGCCCTCCAGATGAAATACGAGTGGCGGCTGGGATCGGCCATCACGCTCCTGAGCTCGCTGACGCTCTCGACGGCCAA
>JBEQUD010000263.1:0-2617 GCA_040349235.1 Acidobacteriota bacterium | reverse complement strand
TTGGCCGTCGGGACGCCGGTGCCAGGCACACGACGTTTGAGGCTCGGAGAGACGCGCACGAGCGTGACCATCCCCGTTCAAGGCCAACGGCAATTGCCGGCCGTCATTCGACTCAAGTGCGAGGTGGTCAACGACCAGTGCAAGGTCGTGGACACGCTGCTTGCGCCGGACGCGGCACTGGCCCTGCGGTGGGGACGTTCGACCGCCCCGGCCGGGTCGGGCAAGCCCGCGGCACACCAGCTCACATTTCTCGTTCACGAGGTGCGCGGGGCCGACGCGCCTGCGACGTTCCCGTCGGTGAAGATGACAACGGCGACGATCCGGGTGCACTTCCTCGCCCGGCCGGAAATCGTGGATCTGGTCAAGGCCGGCGAAATTGACGCCAGCGGTCCGGCCGACGCCCCGGCTGCCGCGCGGGCGCTGCTGACAGCGGTCGACCAGGGACGCGAACGCGTGACCGGCACCACCATCGTCAACGGCACGCAGTTCCAGCAATCCCTGATTGCGTTCGACGCGACGCTTCGGGTTCCTGTCGTGCCGGGCCCAACCGGCTGGGCCTACAACGACCGCGCGGTGAAGGCGGGCGCGCCGTTTACCTTCGACGCACTGTCGTACGGGTTGACCGGTCTGATTCTGGACGCGAAGTTCGGACCGACGGGCAGCACGTTGCCTCGATGATGGCCGCCGACCTAACCGAGCGCATAGCCGCTACACGCGCCCGCGCCGAACGCCTCGTGCCGCACCTCCAGACGTGGCCGATGCATTTCCGTCGGCGCGCCCTGGAGATGGTGACGATCGCGCGCGAGCACGACTTCGCGTCGGCGCGGCGGACGCTGGAGCTCGGCTGCGGGAACGCGTTCGCCTCCGCGCTGATCGCGGATGGCCGCGAACAGGTCGTGGCGACCGATCTCTATCAGGAAAGCGTGGACACACATTCCGTGGACTTGCGCAAAGCGCGTCAGTTGCTCGACGGGCTCGATCTCGGGTGGTGCGACGTGGCGGCCGCGTCCGGCGACGCGCTGCCGTTCGCAAACGGGGCGTTCGATCTCGTGTTCTCGCTCTTCGTCCTCGAGCACGTGCCCGACCGCGCCGCCTGCCTGGAGGAAGTCCGACGCGTCCTCGCCGCGGGCGGGCTTGCCGTCCACGCGGTGCCGGGCACGATGTGGGCGGCCGCGGCGCCGTTCCGATTCCCGTTCTACCTGGTGCGCCGCGTGCTGGCGCGTCTCGGCCCGGCCCGGCCTCACGCACCGTCGCCCCTCGCGCAGCCCTCGTCCACGGAGTCGTCTCCCCTTCCGGAAATCCGCTCGGAAGTCCTCGAACCCATGACGTGGGCGCTCTTTCGCCGACGTTACCCGGCGTTCCCGCTGCCACCACCGCACGGCTCGTACAAGAGCTACGTCGAGGAGCTGCTCGCCTACCGGCCGAGCGCGTGGATCGCGCTATTCGAGGGCCACGGATTCGACGTGGTCGGGTGCGCGCCGTTGACCATGGTTTCGCCCGAGCTCTTTCTGTCCGAGTCGGCCTGGGCCCGCTGGCTGTTCCGATGCGACCAGTGGCTGGCGCGTCGCCGATGGCTGCGGATGTTCGGGCAGTTCTTCGTCGTCATCGCCAGGCCCAGAGTGGGCGAGGTGCCATGTCGTTGAGCGGAACCGACGTCTGGCGGCTCAACTTCGGGCCGCATCTCCCCGCCGACAAACAGATGCCGATCCTCGACATCGGATGCGGCTTCGGTGATTTCCTGGCCTACCTGGAACAGCAGGGTTATTCGAACCTCCGCGGCGTGGAGATCGATCCCGTGCGCGCCGAGGCGAGCCGGCGGCAGACGCGTGCGGCGATCGACGAGACGCAGGACCTCGAACCGTATCTGCGACGCCTCACCGACCGGTACGCGCTCATCACGCTCAAGAGCGTCATCGCGCATTTCCCGAGGGAAGCGGCTGGCGCCAATCTCCGCGCCATGCGCGACATCCTCGCGCCGGGCGGCATCCTCATCGTGGAAACCTTCAACGCCAGTCGGTGGACGGGGCCGTACGTCCTCTACAACGACATCACGCACTGCTGGGCCTACACGGAGTACTCGCTCCGCCAGATCGTCGAGACGGCAGGCTTCAAGGTGCTGGAACTGGGCGGCGAACGGCTGCCGGCACGCCGGCTATCGGCGCGCGTGCTGCGCGCCCTCCAGTGGATCTGGGCGACCGTCCTGAAAGCGGTCTATGTCGTCGAGCGCGGCATCGGCCGCAACCCCACGATCCTCACCAAGTACCTCGTGGCCGTCTGCGAGAAGGCGTCGTGAGCCCGATCCCGCTGACGGTGCTCCACGTGTGGGATCACAGGGTCGTCAACGGCCAGCGGGATCTGCACTGGAGTCTCTGCCGGCAGGGCGTCCGCTCGATTCAGTGTGTCCGCTCGCTCGAGGTGACGGGCGAGCACGAACTGGCGCAGACGCACGCGCTTCGCACGGGTCGTTCGGGCCGACCGTCGAGCGGCTTCCTGCGCCGGCTCGAGACGCGCGCATGGCGTTTGAACTGGCTCCGGTTCGAACGGCTCGTCTCACGCCAGATCGCGGCGGACCGGCCCGACGTCCTGCACGCGCACTTTGGCACCACCGGCTGGAAGA
>JBEQUD010000223.1:0-4785 GCA_040349235.1 Acidobacteriota bacterium | reverse complement strand
CGCGTGAGGCCGACCACGTTGAGGACGGCCGTTGGGTGCATGTGTCCTGTCGCGCTCACGGCGCGACTCCGGCGCGCGCGGCGGTCGTCACCGTTCTCCACGGAGCACGGAGTTCTGCTCGAACCGCTGGCCCCGGTCGATGCCCACGGGCCGCTCGAGGTCGGCCTTGTCCAGCCTGCCGCTCTGCGCGAAGAACGCGATGGGGTTATCCCAGACGATGCGCGCAATCGTCCCGGCGTCGATGCCGGCTTCGCGCATCACGGCAACCGTCTTCGGGACCTTGAGCGGATCGCTGATGCCCCAGTCGGCCGCGCTGTTGATGACGATGCGGTCCGCCCCGTATTTCTTGACGAGCGCGGCCATGCGGAGCTCGTCCATCTTGGTGCCAGGGTAGATCGAGTGGCCGGCCCAGCACCCGCTGTCGAGCACGAGCGGCAGGGTTTCCTCGTTGTTGTGGTCGATGAGAACGCGCTCGGCCGGGAAGTTCTGCGCGCGGATCACGTCGATGGAGCGGACTGTGCCCCGCTTCTTGTCCCGATGGGGCGTGTGGACGAGCACCGGCAAGTCGAATTCCCGCGCGAGCGCCACCTGCTTCTCGAAGCTCGCTGTCTCGGCCTCGGTCTGATCGTCGAAGCCGATCTCGCCGACGGCGACCACGGTCTGTTTGGCAAGGAAGCGGGGGAGCAGGGCGAGTACCTCGTCCACTAGGGCTGCGCTGTTCGATTCCTTGGGATTCAGGCCCATCGTGCAGAAGTGACGGACGCCGAATTGAGCGGCGCGAAATGGCTCCCACCCGACGAGGCTGCTGAAGTAGTCGATGAAGCTCCCGACGGTCGTCCGCGGCTGCCCGAGCCAGAAGGCCGGCTCGACGATCGCCACGATGCCCGCCCGCGCCATCGCCTCGTAGTCGTCTGTCGTGCGGGACGTCATGTGCACATGGGGATCGAAGATCTTCACGACGTCATTCTCCTAGGTTGCCGGCCCACCGGCCAGCGCGAGCGCGATATCCGGCGGGACGGGGCGTCCGGCCGCGCGGCGCTCGTCCGCGAAGTCGCTGGACATGCGCGTCAGCTCGCTGTTCGCGCGATCGGCCAGTCCGACGATGCGCGAGAGGCGGATGCCGTTGAACATGGCTTTCAGCACGAGCTGGTTGAAGTGCAGCTCGGGAAAGTACCGCGCGGGGTAGGGATTCTCACACGCGAGGGCCTCGAAGAGCGGCACGATGTTCGTGCGGCACGCGTCGATCGCGATGGTGAGAAAGCGTTCGGGCGCGGGCATTACAGGCAAGCCGCGGAGCCAGCTTTGCTGCTCGCCCGCGTCGCCGAGTGTGTAGCAGTCGGTCGCGGCCGCGGCGAACCGCTCCGCGGGCATCGCCGCTGCGGCGTGGAGGAGCAGAAGTGCGCGCGCCGCGTCCGGACAGGTCCACGCCGACGAAAGAACAGCTTGGTGATCCTGCGGCGACGACACGTTGGCGATGACCGCGGCGGGGGGGAACCAGCGCGACGCGCCGGTATAGGACCGAAGAAGGCGAGCGGCTTCCCCGCGGTCGGCGGCGGCAACGGCCTCGTCGAACGATGCCCGGGCGCCCGTGCTGAAGCAATCTTGCAGTGCCGTCGTGAGCAGTTCGATAACCGGCACGCTCATCATCCGCCAACCCGCCATGTTACGATAAATTCCTTTTTCAGTCACGGCTTCGAGGAGATCTGATGGAACCGTCGGTGCGCCTTCCCAGTCCTGCACTCCTGATGCAACTCGCCCTCGCGCACCGGTCCTCGGCCGTGCTGTTTGCCGCCGTCGAACTGGATGTCTTCACGGCGCTCAGTCACGGGCCCCAGAGCGCCGAGGACGTCGCCAAACGGACCGGCGCGAAGGCTGAGCCGCTGCGACTGCTGCTCGAAGCCTGCGTCGCCGAGGGGCTCTTGAGGGAGGACGGCGGCCAGTTCGCCAACACGGAGGTGGCCGACGCCTTTCTCGTGCGCGGACGCCCGGCGTTCAGCGCCCATGGATTCAAGTACGCGGAGGACCTGTACCCGGCGTGGGGCAACCTCGCGTCCCTCGTGCGGACGGGCGCGCCGCCGATGCTGCCCCACACCATCCTCGGCGGCGACAAGGAGCGCACGCGCGTGTTCGTGTACGCGATGCACGAGCGTGCGCGCGGCATCGGATCGGTGCTGCCGCACCTGGTGAGCCTCGCCGGACGCAAGCATCTTCTGGATGTGGGGGGCGGCCCCGCGACCTATACGGTCTCGCTCCTGGCGCAGACGCCGGGCCTCCGCTCGACCGTGCTCGACGTCCCTGGCGTGCTCGAAGTCACCAAGGAGCTGGTGGCCGCGTCGGGCTTCGCCGATCGTATCGAGCTCCTCCCGGGGAACTACCTCGAGACCCCCTTCGGTACCGGCTTCGACGCGGTGCTCCTTTCGGGCATGATGCATCGGGAAACGCCGGCATCGTGCGCCTTGCTCCTCCAAAAGGCTTTTGCGGCGCTCGAGCCAGGCGGCCTCGTCATCGTGAGCGACGTGTTCTTCGACGACGACTCGAAGCGGACGCCGCCCTTTGCCGTGTACTTCGCGCTGAACATGATGCTGACGAGCGATGAAGGCTCCGCGCACGCCCGCACAGAAATGGTCCGTTGGCTCGGCGAGGCTGGGTTCCAGAACGTCGAGCTGCGCGAGCTCCCCAAGCCGAACCCGCATACGCTCGTCGTCGGCAGCAAGCCATGACCCGACCGGCGGCGGCGCGCCTCGAGCCCCCAGCGCCGGTCCCGACGAAGCGGCCTCCGCTGTGGCTCATTGCGAGCACCGGTGTTCTCGCCGTCCTCATCCTCGTGCTGGCGGTCGCCGAGACCAATCTGCGCGCGCACTACCTTATCGACGACGGCGAGTTCATCAGCATCGTCGGTCTGGTCTTCATGGTTGGGGCGGGCATCGTCCTGTTCCGCCGCCGGCAACTGGTCGTGTCGATGCCGCTCGCGTTGCCGTGGCTGCTCTATCCGGTGATTACGCAGGGCGACCAGATCATCGACAACCTCTCCATCAATCCCATGCGGGCCATCTGCCACGTCCTGCTCGCCGCGATCTTCGCCACGCCCGTGGCTGTCATCGTGGTGGCGGCGCAGTTCGTGCTGTCGCCGCGCGATGGGGCACCGCGCACGGCCGGGGGATGGACGGCGGTTGTTCCCGGGCTCCGCCAGATCGCGGAGGGCCGGCACGCTCGAGAGGGCGCGGCCTTCCTGGCGGCGTCCCTCCTGACGCTCGAGATGTGGCTGGCGGACCAGTACCTCGGGACGCTGATGATTGTGACGCTCATCGTCATGGTGCTCGCGGTGCTCGTGTGGGGCTCGAGCCCCGAACCGCCACCCCACGCGCAGGGCGAGCGGAGGCTCCGCAACGAACGCGCCGCGCTCGGCGTCCTCCTCGTCGGCATTGCGATCTCGGCGGGGCTCTTCTACGGGTTCAAGAACCGCCAAGGTGCGTATCAGGGGAGCCCCAGCTTCTACATGGACCCGTCGCAGCAGGGTTCTAATTACACCCTGGACCGCGTGGTGGTGCCGTCCGGTCCGCCGACGGCGCCCCGGTCTCCCGAACTCGTCAAAGGCGCCCTCGCCGCCTACGGCCAGACCTTGGAGCGGCTGCTGGCCGGGTACCACATCCTCGACCGCAACTACACGTACGATTTTCACAACGAGCTCTTCGTCCGTCAGACGCCGCTCATCCCTCACTACCGGGCGGTCGGCCTGGCGCGGATCGCCGAAGCCCGGCAACTGCGCGACGTCGCGGATCAGCGTGCGACGGAGGCCAGAGCGACGCTCACCGACGACGATCCGCTCGCGGCGCTGCCCGACGATCTCCGGGGTTACGTGGCCTTCAACTTCAATCGGGCGCCGATCCTCGAACGCCTCTCGGGGCAATTCGAGAAGACGCCCGCCGGGTTGCAGCATGCGGCGCACCTGTACGAAGGCGAGGGGAAGTTTCTCGGCCGGCGCCTCGAGGACATCGTGGGCAAGTACCGCGCGGCCATGGATTCGCCCGCGCTGAAGCCGGTGACGGCGGACTTCGAAACCTCGAGCCACGCGCTGTTCGAAGCCTACGCGCACCACGTCGTGGGCTTCTAGCGGACACCGTGTGGTTCCGATCTTCCTGATCGTCCTCGTCGATCTCCTCGCGCTGTCGGTCATTCTGCCCCTGCTGCCGTTCTACGCAGAGTCCTTGGGCGCCTCCCCGTGGGTCGTCGGCCTGTTGTTGTCAACCTTCGCGTTCTGCCAGCTCGTCGCAGGGCCGCCCCTTGGGCAGTATTCGGATCGGGTCGGGCGCAAGCGGGTGCTCCTCCTCAGCCAGGTCGGCACGTTCGCCGGATTCGTCCTGCTCGGCTTCGCCCGGACGCTCTGGCTCGTGTTCCTCTCGAGGATTATCGACGGGCTGACGGCGGGTAACCTGACGGTCGCGCAAGCCTACATCTCCGACGTCACCGCGCCCGAAGACCGCGCGCGGGCATTTGGGATCGTCGGGATGGCGTTCGGCATCGGGTTCCTGCTCGGGCCGGCCTTGTCCGGGTACCTCGTGCAATTCGGCCCGTCGTACCCGATCTTTGCCGCGGCCGGATTCTCTGCCGCGAGCATCGTTGCCACGGCCGTGCTGCTGCCGCCGAGTCCGGCTGTTCAGGCCGAGGGCCACCAGTGGGACTGGAGGGCGTATACCGGGCCACTCCGCGACCGGATGGTCGCATCCCGCTTCTTCCAGTTCTTCCTGTCGCAATTCGCCATCAGCACCTTCTTTTCCGGCTTTGCGC
>JBEQUD010000208.1:0-12653 GCA_040349235.1 Acidobacteriota bacterium | reverse complement strand
AATCCCGCCGAATTCCGCGACCGCCGGCTCCCATCCACGCGCGATCGCGCGCGGCGGGACGCCGGCGTCGATCTGTTCGCGTAGTTCGGACGATCCGGCGAGGATGTCGATGGGCCATTTGTCGTGTTCGTATTCGTAGGGCGGGTTGCGCCAGGCGAAGCGGTCTGGGGCGGCCGCCCGGAACGCCGCGAGCAGGGCGATACCGGTTTCGACGGGTTGGAACATCCGCCGATCGAGGACGTGGATCTGACAGCCTCCGCAGGCCGTTCTCGCGTGCTTGTGGAACGTCGGCTCGAATACCGCAGGGCGGAAATGCACGCCGGGGAGGCCCGCGCGGTTCAGCGCCTCGGTGAACGGTTCCGCGTTGACCCACGGGGCGCCCACGAATTCGAACGGGCGGGTCGTTCCGCGTCCCTCGGACACGTTGGTCCCCTCGAAGAGGACCGTCCCGGGATACACGACGGCGCTGTCCAGCGTCGGGATGTTCGGCGAGGGCAGCACCCACGGCAGGCCCGTCTCGTCGGCGTAGAGGTCGCGCGTCCATCCCGCCATCGCGACGACCTCGAGTTTCGCGCCGATGCCGAAGTGCTCGTTGAACAGGCGGGCCAGTTCCCCGATCGTCATGCCGTGCCGCATCGGGATGGGGTAGAGGCCGACGAAGGACGCAAACCCGGCGTCGAGCATCGGGCCTTCGACGGCCACACCGCCAATAGGGTTGGGGCGGTCGCAGACCACGACCTCGAGGCCATGCGTACGGGCGGCTTCGAGGCAGTACGCCATCGTGTAGATGTAGGTGTAGATGCGGGTGCCGACATCCTGCAGATCGATGACGAGGGTGTCGAGGCCGCGTAACATCTCGGCCGTCGGCCGGCGTGTCTCGCTGTAGAGGGAATAGACGGGCACGCGTCGGCGGTCGTCCCGGCGGTGGCCCGTCTCGATCATGTTCTCCTGCACGTCCGACCTGAAGCCGTGCTGGGGGCCGAAGAGCGCCGCCACCTCCACCGTTGGCTCCATGGCGAGCCGGTCGGCGAGGAGGGCAAAGCCTGCATCGATGGACGAGGGATTGCAAACCACGCCGACGCGGCGGCCGGCGAGGCGGCCGGAAGCCAGCAGGCGTTCGGAGCCGAGTGCGACACGCATGTCGCTCGGATTATAGTTCTGGCGCCCCACCCCCCTTGCTTGCCGTCGGTCGCGTTGATAGACTACCCGCGTCTGGTGGTCAGCCCCGCCTGCTTTGCCCGCGCCAAGAGCCGATCGAGCCTCTGTTCCGACTCGCTCCCTCATCAACGTGAACGCCGAGCCGACGTGACGCCACATACGTGAGGAGAAGGTATGGGTCGAAGGCTGTATGTCGGCAATCTTCCTTACACCGCGGGTGAAGCGGAGCTGCAGGAACTCTTCAGCAAGGCGGGGACGGTCGAGACGGTCCGGGTGATGCGCGACGCGGCAACCGGGCGGGCCCGCGGGTTCGCGTTCGTCGAGATGGCCACGGACGAGGAAGCGCAGAAGGCTGCGAGCGAGTTCAACCAGTATCAGATGGGCGGCCGCGCCCTCACGGTGAACGAAGCCCGACCCAAGCCCGAAGGCGGCTTTGGCGGTGGCGGTGGTTACGGTGGCAATCGTGGTGGCGGCGGTGGCGGGCGGCGCGAGCCGAGATGGTAAATCTATGAAGGGCTGGAGCAAAGGCGACCGCGTGACGCAGCCGACCTACGGGGTGGGCACGCTGGTCGAAGTCAACGAGCACCACACGGTCATCGAATTCGACGAGCATGGCCGGCGGACGTTCGCCACGCGCATCGTGACCCTGCAGGCCAGCAGCGAGCCCGCGCCCAACAAGCCGGCGAAGGCGCGCGCGAAGAAGAAAAAAGTCGAGAAAGTCGAGAAAGTCGAGAAGGTCGAAAAGGCCGAGAAAGTGAAGACTGAAAAGTAGAGCCGCGCTCAGCTCTTCTTGAGCAGCAGCGCCACGGTCGGCACGAACACCAGCGTGACGGCCGTGGACACCGACAGCCCCCCGATCACGGCAATCGCCAGCGGTTTCTGCAGCTCGGCGCCCGCGCCGAGGCCAAGCGCCAGCGGCAACAGGCCGAAGAGCGTGCAGAGCGTGGTCATCAGAATGGGCCGCAGCCGCACGCCGCCCGCTTCCACCATCGCCTCCCGGCGATTCATCCCCTCGGCCTGTAACCGATCCGCGCAGTCGATGACGATGATGCCGTTCTTGACGACCAGGCCTATCAGCAGGATCAGGCCCATGAAGGACGACACGTTGAGCGGCGTCCCCGTGGCGAGAAGGAGCCCGAACGCCCCGACCAGCGAGAGGGGCGCGGCGGACATGATGACGATGGCGGCCGTGAAGCGTCGGAACTGCGCGACGAGCAGCCCGAACACGAGGAGCAGGGCAAGGGCGAGCACGACGACGAGCGACCGGAACGAGTCCTGCTGGCTCTCGTACTGGCCTCCGATGCGCGCCGTGTAGCCGACCGGCAGCCGCTCGCCGTCGAGCAGGCGTTGGACGTCGGCCACCACGCTCCCCATGTCCCGGCCCTCGAGCCGCCCGGTGATCGGCACCATCTGTTTCAGATCTTCCCGGTAGAGTTCGGCGGCGCCTTCCATGGGCACGACATCGGCGGCCGCTGACAGCGGGACGACCGTGCCGGCCTGTGTCACCAGGGGGAACTCGCGCACCCAGTTGGCGTCGAAGCGGTAGGCGTCCGGATACCGCACACGCAGGTCCACGAGCCGATCCTCGCGCCGCATCTCGGTCGCGACGTTGCCGAGCAGGCCGTCGGCCAGTTGCGTGGACACGTCCTGGGTCGTGAAGCCGGCTTTCGCCGAGCGGATGGGATCCACGCGGATTTCGATTTCCGGATTGCCCGTGTGCGGTTCGACGACGTCCACGAGGCCGGCCACCTTCTTCATCTTCTCGCCGAGACGCACGGCGAGGCCGTTGAGCGTCCGGATATCGTCGCCGAAGAGCTTCACTTCCACCGGCTCGGGCGTGCCTTCGAGGTCGCCCAGCATGTCCTGGAGAATCTGGACGAACTCGATCGTCACCCCGGCCATCTCTTTGCCGAACTGCTCGCGCTCTTCGGCAATCAGGGCATCGACGCTGCGGCTGCGCTGGCCGCGCGGCTTGAGCCGCACGAGGATGTCGCCGCGGTTCTGCTCGGTGGCGAAGAGGCCCATCTCCGTACCGGTCCGTCTCGTGAAGTTGGCGATCTCCGGTGTCTTTTCGAGGACCGTCTCGATCCGGCGGACCATGCGGTCGGCCTCCTGCAACGAGGTGCCCGCCGGCGTCCAGTAGTCGATGACGTAGCCGCCCTCGTCCATTTCCGGGAGGAAGCCTGTTTCGAGTTGGAAATAGAGGAAACCGCCACCGAGCGCCAGCAGGGCGGTGAGGCCGACGACCAGTGCCGGCCGCGCCAGCGCCCGGCGCAGGAACGACTCGTACTGGCGGCTCAGCCACCCGAGGCGGTGTGTCGGCGTCGTGTGCGGCCTCAGGAACAGGGCGGCTGGGATAGGGATGAACAGCAGCGCGTAGACGAGCGACAGCAGCACGGCGCCCGAGAGCGTCAGCGACAGTGCCGCGAAGAACGAGCCGACCATCCCCTGGAGGAAGGCGAGCGGGACGAACACGACCACCGTCGTCAGCGTGGATCCGACCACGGCGCCGACGAGCTCGTTGGTGCCGCGTTCGGCCGCAACCGCCGGCGAATCCCCATCGGAGAGATGGCGGTGGATGTTCTCGACGACGACGATGGCGTCGTCGATGACGAGGCCGATGGCAATCGCCAGGCCGCCCATCGACATCAAGTTGACCGTGCCGTTGGCCACGCGCAGGACGGCGAACGTCCCGACGATCGTGAGCGGCAGCGTCGTCGCGGCGACGAAGGTGGCCCGCCAGTCGCGCAGGAAGGCCAACAGGACGAAGATGGCGAGGATGCCGCCGATGACGATCGCCTCCCCGACGCTCTGCACGGCTTCGCGAACGAACCCGGCCAGGTCGTACACCACGGCGATGCGGATGGCCGGCGGCAGCGAGGGTGCGTTCTCGCGCAGCGCCTGCTCCACGTCGCGCGCGATGTCGGTGATGCTGCCCTGGATCTGGCGCGCGACGCTGATGACCGCGGCAGGTTTGCCGTCCCCGGTGACGAGCGTGGTCCGGTCCAGGATCCCTTCCCGCACCTCGGCGATGTCGCCGACGTAGACCGGCGTCTGCTGGCGGAACGCCACGACCGTCCGGCGGACGTCCTCCAGGCTCGTCAGCTCGCCGGTGGCCAGAATCAGGTACTGCTGATAATCCTTGGGCAGCCGGCCGACGGACGTGATCTGGTTCGTGTTCTTCAGCGCCTGGGCGACCTGCTCGAGGGTCAGCCGCGCGGCGTTCAGCTTGGCCGGATCGACGATGACCGACACCTCGCGCTCGTCCGTCGCCGTGACGTCCACCCGTGCGGTTCCCGCGATGCGGCTGAGCAGGGGACGAATCTGGTAGAGCGCCACGTCGCGGAGGTCCGCGGCGGACATGTCGCCCGTGACGTTGAAGCTGAGCATCGGGAAGAGCGACGGCGTCATCCGCTCGATGCGCATCTCGGTCCCCGCCGGCAGGGTGCCGCGCGCCTCGTCCACCTTGGCCTGCATCAGCTGGAGGGCGTAGGGCATGTCGGCGTCCGCGTTGAAGATGACCGACATCTCGGCGGCCCCGCGGATGGTGCGCGAGCGGACGCGCCGCACCCCGAGCACCGCCCGCGCGGCCTCTTCGAGCGGCCTCGTGACGGCAATCATCATCAGGCGCGGGGACAGGTCGCCCGCGTGCGCCACCACGGCGATGCGCGGGAACTCGACCTCCGGGTAGATGCCGCTCGGGAGCGTCGTCATCGCGTAGCAGCCGGCGAGCGTCACGAAGACGACGGCGAAGACGATGGCGCGGGCGTGTTCCTTGGCGAAGCCGGCGACGCTCATTTCGCCAGCTTGGCGCTCTCGCCGAGGCCGTAGACCGACGACACCAGCACGGATTGTCCCGCCGTGACCCCAGACAGGATTTCGACCAGGTCCGGCTTCTCGAGCCCCGTCTTCACGGCCGTGCGCTCCGCCGTGCCTCCCTTGACGACATAGACGGCGGCGCCCCGCTCGTCGCGGACGACGGCGGCCGGCGGGACGACGACCGCGTCGTGGCGCTCGGCGAGGGCGACGTGGGCCTCGGCGAACATGCCGACCCGGAGCCGGCCTTCGGGGTTGTCGATCCGGATGCGCACCAGGGCCGCGTTGGTGGTGGCGTCCACCGCCGGGGCGATGGCGATGATGGTGCCCCGCAGCGGGCGATCCGCGTAGGCGTCGCTCGAGACCGTCACCACCTGGTTCACCTTGATGCGCCCGAGGTGCTCGGCCGGGACATTGGCCGCCACTTCGACCCGATCGAGGTTCGCCACTTCCAGGATCGGCAGCGCGGCGGTCCCATCCACTTGCTCGCCTACGCTGACCATGCGCTTCACGACCTGTCCGGTGATCGGCGCGTGCACGTCGGAGAATTCCAGGTTGCGGTCGGCTGTGCTGAGGGCCGCCGTGGCCTGCTCGAGAGAGGATTGCGCCGCCGCCATCTGGGTGCGGGCGTCCTCGACTTCTTTCCCGGCCGCAATGCCGCGCTCGAAGAGCTGCTGGTTGCGCTGGAGGTTCAGGCGCGCGTTCTCGACCTGGGCCCTGGCCTGCTCGAGCGCCGCCGCCGACTGACGCCGCTGGTCGTCGATGAGCCGCCGATCGAGTTGCGCGACCACTTGCCCCTGCTTGACGGAATCGCCCTCAGCCACTGTCACGCTGGTGACGCGGCCGGCGATCTGGGCGCTGACCTTCACGTCCTGGTTCGGTAGCGCGATGATGATGCCGCGGACGACCAGCTCGTCCACGATGTTCTTCGTGCCGACCACCGCGACGTCTGCCACGATGGTGGGCACTTCGGCCGGGGCGGCACCTTCCTCGCCGCCGGCCTTCTTGCCACATCCCGCCGGACCGAGCAGGGCGAGCAGGGCGACGGCGCGGGGCAGCCACCGGCGCCACGGCATCGACGATTCGGCGCGCGGCCGCACATGGCTGGCCCGCCCACGGGCGCTCTCGGTTCTAGGGGAGCGGGGTGCCAAGCAGTTCCTCCAGGTCTGCCAGCAGCATCTGCAGGTCGAGCGCGGCCTGCAGGGCATCGCGTCTCAGGTCGCGCAGGCTGCGCTGCGCGTCGAACACGGACAGCACGGACGTCCGGCCTGCCCGGTAGCTTTCTTCCGCCAGCGTCTCCAGGTCCGTCGCCGTGGGGACGAGGCGCTGCTCGTAGGCCTCGACCTGTTGGCGTTCGGCATCGACCCTCGCGACCGTGCCGAACACGCTGTTCTCGATGTCGCGCTGGACGGCCGCCCGCTTGAGGCGCAGGGCGGCGCCCGTCGCGAGGGACCCGGCGATTTCCCCCTGATTGCGGCTGAACAAGGGGACCGCGATGCTGACGGCGCCGCTCTGGGTGATGTCGTAATCCGGACTGTTGACCAGGCTCTTGAACGAGAACACCGGCGTTGGCAACCGTTCGGCGCGAAGCAGCGCCCTGCGCCTGTCCTCGACGACGAGCTCGCGATCGAGGCCGAGGAGACCCACGTTCGAGGCGGCCGCCAGCGACAGCGCCTGCTGATAGGTAATCGTCGATCGATGGTCCGACAGGTGTCCGGACACCACGACAGCTTGATCCGGGGGCAGGTTGAGCACCGCGTTCAGACTGGCCTGCGCCGCGGCGCGGACGCTACGCGCCAGCGCCGCATCCGTTTCCGCGCGCGTCACCCCCAGGTTTGTCTGCAGCACCTCGAGGCGCGGGGCGGCGCCCGTGTCGAAGCGGGCCTCGGCCGCGTCGCGGATGCGGCGGGCGATGTCGAGAACGGCCTCCGCGCTCTCCAGCTGCTCGTCAGCCGCGATCAGGCCGTAGAAGGTCTGACGCAGATTGTGCCGCATGGTGCGGAGTTCCGCCTGCACATCGACGTCCGCCAGTGCCAGTTCCTGCGTGGCCAGGTCGATGCGCCTGGCGCGCTTGCCGCCCAGTTCTATCGGCAGGTCGATGCCGAAGGTCTCGTGGGGCGTGTCGTGTGACAGCTCGAGGCTGGTCACCGGATTGGGGATTTGGCGGGCGGCGCGAATCGCCGCCTCGCGGATCGCGCGCTGCCCGCGCGCGGCCCCCATCGAGAGGTTCCGCGAGATCGCAACGTCGAGCGCCGCCTCGTAGGTGAGCGGCGTCGGGAGGGGTGGTGCGCTGTTCTGGCCCCCCTGCGCGGGCGCCGCAAGCACGAGCGCGATGATGCCGATGCGACACAGCACGGCCAGAGGACGCGGGGCAATCATGTGCAGCGTACGCTAGCAGATTGTAGCCCCGGACGCGTGTCGTTGCCCCGTCACGTGGCGCGCCTGGCCAGGGCCGCGCCGGCGACTCGGCCGCTCGCCCAGGCCCACTGGAAGTTGAAGCCGCCGATACGACCGTCCACGTCCAGCACCTCGCCGACCAGGTGGACGCCGGGCTGTCGTCGCGACTCCATGGTTGACGGGTCGATCTCGGTCAGCGCGACCCCACCCGCCGTCGCCTCGGCGTGGGGATAGCCGCGCGTGTCGGCCACGCGCAGCGGCCAGGCTGTGAGGGCATGCACCAGGCGCCGACGATCGTCCCGTCGCAACTGCGCCAGCTGGCGCGTGCGGTCGATGTGCAGGTGGTCGAGCAGTGTGTTCGCGACCGACGCCGGCAGCGTCGCCGCGAGGGCGTGCTGGACCGATTGGGCGGGCCGCGCGTTGGCGAGCGCCACCCATTCGGCATCGACGCTGTCGAACGGGCGCCCCTGACAGAAGTTGAGTGTGACCGACGGGCTGCGGCCTTCGAGCCGCGCGCGCAGCCAGTGCCGGGACGCATTCATCGCCACCGGCCCGCTGGCGCCGATGTGGGTCCACAGCAGCGCACCGGCGAGACGCTGCTGGACGGCGTCGTCCACCCAGATCGTCAACTCGACGTCTTGCGCCACGCCGGAGAGCGCGACGTGCAGGGGCTCGTCGGCGTCGAGGACGAGGGCCGCGAGCGCGGGGGTCGGCGGCACGATGGTGTGGCCGAGGCGGCCGGCCAGCACGAACCCCGTGCCGTCGCTGCCGCTTTTGGGCAACGATTGCCCACCTGTGGCGAGCACGACGGCCCCCGCCCGTACCGCACCGCTGGACGTGGTGACGAGAAAGCCCCGGTCGGTGGGTGCGACATCGAGGACGCGCGCACCCGTCCGAAGCGTGGCGCCGAGGCGAGCGACTTCGCCGAGCAGCGCCGCGAGGACATCCCGCGAACGGTTCGTGTCAGGGAACAGCTTGCCGTCGGCTTCTTCGTGGAGCGCCACGCCCAGCTCGCGGAAGAACGCGACGGTGTCGGGGACGGGAAACGCGCGCAGCACGCGTCGGACGATGGTGGCGGGCCCACCCCAGAAATCGCGCTCGGTGACGGTGGCGTTCGTCACGTTGCAGCGCGACCCTCCGCTGACGAGGATTTTGGCCCCCGGGCTCCGTGCCCCTTCGAGGAGCACGACCGAGCGCTCGGGGTTCATGCGCTTGCAGAAGATGGCCGTGGCCAGGCCGGCGGCGCCAGCGCCGACAATGGCAACCTCGCATTCAACAGCGGACTCGATCAGGCCGACGAGCTTACCGCGAAACCGGCGCAGGTGGCAGCCCAGGTGGCAGCCCGGGCTTGACGGGGCGGCGCGGCCCCGCGTAGCCTCGCGGGGATGCGTCGGAACCTGGGCATCGCTCTGCTCGCGGCGAGCGTCGTCTACAGTGCCGTCGATCTCTCCGGGGTGCTGCGGCCCATGTTCCTTCGCATGCGGGCGCATCCGGGCCCCGGGCGCACGGCCGCCGTGGCGGTCGGCTCGATCACGTTCAAGGCCGCCATTCTTGCCGCGGGCGCTCTGCTCGCCTTCTGGCCCGAGCGGTCGCATCCGCCGGCGCCCTGAGGTGCCATCGATCACCACGCCCCGGCCCCTTGGCGTGGCGATGACGAGGCCGCGCCTTATTCGGGGTTCGCGACGAAACGGTAGCCGACCCCACGCACCGTCTGCAGGTGGCGGGGGCTGGCGGGCTCGTCCTCGAGATAGCGCCGCAGCCGCACGATGAAGTTGTCGATGGCGCGGGTGTCGGTGTCTTCGCGCACGCCCCACACCTTCTCGAGAATCGTCTTCCGCGAGACCGGGCGGCCTTCGTGGTCCACGAGGTAGCGCAGGAGCGACGCTTCCATCAGCGTCAACGGCATCGTCTTGTCGCCGACGTGCACTTCCAGCTGCTCGAAGTCGATCGTCCGTCCGTGAAATGTGAACTCGCGGCGGTCGCCGGGGACGGGCGCCTGGGGATCGAGCCCCTGCCGGAACCACTCGCGGCGGCGCAGCAGGCCCTGCACCCGGGCGATGAGGATGGGCAGCTCGAAGGGCTTCGGCAGGTAGTCGTCCGCGCCCGTTTCGAAGCCACGGAGGACATCCTCGCGCCGTCCGCGCGCGGTGAGCATCAGGACCGGCATGAACTGTCCCGATGCCCGCAGCGCGGTCAGAACCGCGAAGCCGTCGATGCCCGGCAGCATGACGTCGAGCAGGACCAGATCGAAGGCGGCCGGATTCGCCGCCACAAGCGCCAGCGCCGCCTCGCCCGTATCGACGACATCCACGTCGTAGTGTTCGGCGACCAGGTTGAAGCGCAGGCCCTCCGCGAGGTGCTGTTCGTCCTCGACGACGAGGATGCGGTTCATACAGGTGGCAGCAGGGGCAGCTGCACGGTGAAGGTGCTGCCTCGGCCGGGTCCCTCGCTCTCGGCGAACACCTTGCCCCCGTGCCGAGCGATGACCGACCGGACGATGAAGAGGCCGAGGCCCGTGCCCTTCACGCGCATCGCGACCGCCCCTGGAATCCGGTAGAAGCGGCGGAAGATGCGCTTCAGCTCGCCCTCGGAGATACCTACGCCCTCGTCGTGGACGCGCAGGACGGCGCGCCAGACCTCCGGTTGTTCGAGTTCGACCGTCACATGGACCTGGGCGCCCGAGTACTTGACCGCGTTGTCCACGAGGTTCGAGACCACGGCCTTCAGCTCGTTCTCGTCGCCGAGCACGTGAGGTGCCGCCCCGTCAGGCAGCGCCTCCCGGTACGTCAGGGCGTCTTCCGGCAGGTGGTGGCGCGTGCGCGCCAGTGCGAGACAGTCGCGGACGAGCACCGCCAGGTCCACCGGTGTCGGGCTGGCGTGCCGGAGCCTCGCGCCGACATGGCCGGCCCGGAGGACCTGTTCGATGGTGCCGAGCAGGCGGTCGGTATCCTCCAGCATCACCTGGTAGAACTCCTGGCGCTTGGTCGTGTCCACCTCGCGGCTCTGGAGCGTCTGCAGGTAGAGGCGGATGGATGCGACGGGCGTCTTCAGTTCGTGGGTGACGGCGTTGATGAAGGCGTCGTGCTGTTCGTTCCGGCGAATCTCGCGCACCAGGAAGATGGTGTTGAGCACGACGCCGGTGATGATGAGGGGGAAGGCGAGCAGGCCGAGGACCAGCATCCCCGCCTGCCGCCAGTTGAGGATGACCCAGCCGATGTTCAGCGCGACGGCGCCTGCCGTGAGACAGGTGCCGAGCACGATGAAGAACGCGATGGACTTGCGGCGGCCGCCGGACGTCATACGTCACAGCATAGAACGAACGCCGCGGGGGTGTTACGCGGCGACTTGGTCGTCGAGCGACTGGGTGACCTTCGCGACGCGGACGTCCCAGACGACCCCGATCATGCGCAGGAACCTCAGCTCGAGCCACGTGGGATCGAACTCGTACCACGCGAGGCCGTGGCGCGCCGAGACCGGGTGCGCGTGGTGGTTGTTGTGCCAGCCTTCGCCGAAGGTGACGAGGGCCACCCACCAGGTGTTCCGCGAGTCGTCGGTCGTCTTGAAGCGGCGGCCGCCCCACATGTGGGTCGCCGAATTGACCAGCCACGTGCCGTGGAGGCCGACGACCACCCGCAGGAAGATCGCCCAGTTGACGAGCGGCCATCCGCCGATCGCAAGCAGCGTGAACCCGAGCACCGTCAGCGGCACCCAGTGGTACTTGCTCAGCCACTGGTAGAACGGATCCTTCCCGAGGTCCGGCGCGTAGCGCGACATCAATGCGGTGTCGTTGTGCAGGGCGTCGCCGAAGAGCATCCACCCCAGGTGCGCCCAGAACCCGCTGACGCGCGGCGAGTGGGGATCGAGCGCCTGGTCCGAATACTGATGGTGCTGCCGGTGGACCGCCACCCAGAACATGGGGCCGCCCTCGAGGGACAGCGTCCCGCAGATGGCCAGGAAGTACTCGAACAGCTTCGACGTCTTGAAGCCGCGATGGGTATGGAGACGGTGATAGCCCATGCTGATGCCGAGGCCGACGGCCAGCCAGTGCAGGACGAGGGCGACAATCAGATTGGTCCAGGTGAACTCGAAAAGCGCGGCGACAGCCTGCGCATGAAACCACACCAGCACGATGGCGGTGAGCCAGCTCAACTTCGCATAGCGGGACTGTTGGGACGACGCGACACTGCTCACTCGGCTCTCCTTGGGGAATGGCGAACGTCTTACGCTAGCAAGCCCCAAGCTCGACGACTGTAAGAGTTCTGTAAGAGTTGGCGGGTGGCGGTCAACTGCCCTAGAAAGACGTGGTCCCGGGGAGGGTTTCCGGTGCGTTTGCGCCCTGCTGCGCGTCGCGGCATTCCCGCTGGAGCAGGGCTGCATGCCAGGCGAGGGCCGCGCAATTGACAAGAGAAAGCCAGACCGTCAGGTCCACGACCGTGACTGTGCGGGGGATGGCCCAGCCGTCCATGTACTCGCTGATGCCGTAGAACGCGTTCAAGTTGACGGCGAAGACGGCGCTGAGCGTCCACAGCAGAGGGCGGAGTCGGCGGTGGACGGCCGCTGCGACGACGAGGAGCGGGACGGCGGCGAACAGATGGTTTTCGTGCACCTGCGCCGAGAGCGTCGCGTAGGCGTGGACCATGAACGCCCCGGCCGCGCAGGCGAGGGCCGGGCCGCGTGCGCGCCTGGCCGCCCACGTGCCCCAGAGCATCGTGGCGCCCGCCAGCGCCGCGCCGACGACCCGCGGGTTGGGGTAGCCGAGTTCAACCACCCGCGAAATCGCCAGAATCTTCGTCGGCGTCGTGTAGGCGGCCCACGCACCCATGTCCGCCGTCGAATACCAGGCACGCATCAGGTAGCCCACGACCCACCAGAGGTTCGGCGCGTTGCCCGACAGCATGTCGTGCCGCGTGATGGACTCGAGCGCGTTCAGCATGTTCCACCAGGCGCCCGCCGCGACGACCGGCGCCAGAACCGCGGCGGATCCCACGAGGCCACCGGCCGCGGCGCGGGCCAGCCGCGCGAATCGTGCGGCCGGTGCCCCGCTGTTCCAGACCGCCAGGGCCAGTGCCGGCAGCACGACCGCTGCCTGCGGCTTGGTGAGCACCGCGGCGGCGAACAGCGCACCCGCGGCTACCGCCGTGCCGCCCGCCGCGCAGAGGAGCGCGCCGGCCAGCGGCAGCACGAATAGGGTATCGCGATAGCCGAGCACGGGCCCGCCCATCAGCATGGCCGGGTTCAGCCAGCAGGCCACCACCGCCCATCGGGCGGACCCTACGCCAGCC
>JBEQUD010000188.1:0-2876 GCA_040349235.1 Acidobacteriota bacterium | reverse complement strand
CGCCGAGAACCTCTGCCTCGGGCGGCTGCCGGCCCGCGGCGGCTTCGTCGATCGCGGGGAGCGCGACCGCCGCGCCCGGGCGATGCTCGCCGAGATCGGCGCCAGCCTCGACGTCGCACGGCGGGTCGGCGAGCTGCCGATCGCGCAGCGGCAGCTGGTACAAATCGCCGTCGCCGTGGGCGGCGGCGCCCGCATCATCGTGTTCGACGAACCCACCAGCAGCCTGAGCCGGGTGGAAGCCGAACGCCTCTACATCCTGATCGACCGACTCAAAGCACGCGGCGTGACATGCATCTACGTCACCCATCACATGGCCGAGGTGTACCGGCTGTGCGACACGATCACCGTCCTGCGGGACGGACGGCACGTCGCCACGCGGGCCGCAGCCGCGCTGGATGAGGCGGAGCTCGTCCACCTCATGATCGGCCGGCCGACTGCCGAGTATGTCGCGAGCCACGCCGACGTTGCTGCCAGCGAGGAATTGTTGCGCGTCGAACACCTGTCGTCGGCCGAGCGGTTCGACGATGTGTCGTTTGCGTTGAAGGCAGGCGAGGTCGTGGGGCTCGCTGGACTAGTCGGCTCCGGCCGTTCCGACGTCGCCGAAGCAATTTTCGGCACACGCCGGGCGAGCGGTGGCCGCGTGTTCGTGCGTGCGCGCGAGGTACAAATCACCAGCCCGCGCGACGCAATCCGCCTCGGGATCGGACTCGTGCCTGAGGACCGCAAGCACCAGGGGCTGGTGCTGTCGGAGAGCGGGCGCCGCAACACCACGCTGCCGCTGCTCGACCGGCTGTCGCGCTTCGGCTGGCTTCGACAGGACGAAGAGCGCGCGCTCGTTCACGAGCATTTTCGCGTCCTGCGGGTCCGGCCTCCAGACATCGATGCTCCGGTCGCGGGGCTCTCTGGCGGCAACCAGCAGAAGGTCGTCCTTGCGCGTTGGCTGGCCGCGCGGGCCAGGATTCTCATCCTCGACGAGCCGACGCGCGGGGTCGACGTGGGCGCCAAGGCCGAAATCCACGCGCTCGTCGGCGAGCTGGCCGCCAAGGGCGCGGGGGTGCTCGTGATCTCAAGCGACCTGCCGGAACTACTGAATCTGTCGTCGCGCATCCTCGTGCTGCGTGAAGGCCGCTTGGTCGGCGACATACCAGGCGCCGGCGCGACGCAGGACAGGCTGCTCCGGCTGATGGCGGGACTCAACTGACGTGTGTGTGGCTGGGTGTCAGGGACGGAATTCGGAACTGGTTGATGACCGCAGCGTGACGCCAAGCCACGGGATCATCAATGGCACCGCCGGTTTGGACTGTGCTGGCGAAAATTGACGTGGTCGCGACTGTCCGACATTTGTAGACAGATTTCGGACAACGTTTCAGGCCTCTTAGCTGGAACACGATTCCTGGCGGACGCAGGCGACGGCCGCGCACGGTCCGCGCTTTCACGTCGCGATCAACGTCGATTCACCTGGCCCGGTCTGGCTCGGGCCGCGCGAGCGTCGAGCGCGCGGATCACGTCATCAACAGCATCGCTGAAGCCCCAGCCCACGTCCTGCGCACGCATTTGGATGCGACCCAGACGGGCTCTCACCTGCGCGCGTACATCCGCGGGCAGCGTGTCGAATTCCTTCGCCACAGCGTCCAGCCGGATCTGGAGCGCGTTGAAGTAGGCCTCGTCGCCGTAGCCCAGATCCGCGGCTTGCTCCGTGCCCGCCTCTACCAACGTCAGCATGAGGTCGATGGTCCCGGCTGCATCGTTCGTTGAGCGCCGGTACTCGACTATGGCTGCGGCCGCGTCGCGGACGCTGACCCGGCGCTTGCTGAACGGGTCTGGGTATATCGCGTCGGCGACCAGCTGCCGGTACTCCTCGATGGCGCGACTGCCGGGAGTCAGGCGCGAGTGAAGGAAACGGCGATTGGCGACGCTCGCGGCGTACAGCTCCCCAAGAAGCGACACGAGGCGCTTGTGGTCGAATGCCTCGAGCCGTGCCTTCACGTCGCTCCACTTCTTGCGCTTGGTCCGTTCGGCCATGATCGTTTGCTGCTGTCTCGGTCGCTGACGAGGCTATCGCCGTCGCGACCAGCAGTGGTACGCGGCGACCCACTCGGCGCCGCCCGGTCGGGGGACAGCCAGCTCGAGATCCAGCAGTCGTACCTTCTGACGCTTCCCGCGGTGCCGACATATGGCGACCAGTTCATCCGCGCGGTTGAGATCGATCTTCTCGACGACCACGGTCTCGCCGAGGACGATCGCACGAAATGGAAGCGCCAGATGCTCCTCGAGCACGGTCAGGAAGGCAGTCGCCTGCTCGGATTCGCCGTAGGCGTCCACCGTCGCCTCCTCGATCAACGCGTCGAGCCGCTGCGGACTCGGAGGCCATGAGCGGGTTGGACTCCGCCGTTTGGCGGCCTTTCGATTCGAGGCTCTGCGCTTGACCACCGCCGCGGGCACAGCGGGCGCCGGCTCATGCGAGGCCCGGCTCTCGATTCGACCATCAGCAAGCGGACCGCCGACGACCTCGATGGTGTCCTCCACAATCGCGTTCAGCGTGAAGCCCTCGAACGTCATCAGCATGCGGCCGATCTGTTCCCAGGTGAACGTTCGGCCATCGACGATGAGAAGCGGGAGCGCACCTTCTGTCTCGGTGTCCCACTCGATGACGCCCGTGAGCCGGTGCGCCTGCGTGAGCTGCCACCCGTGCTCGGTCTCCTGGACGTGTCGAACGCTGAGCCCCTGGCGGATGCGCTCGCGCAAGAGCTTGAACAAGTCCTTGGCATCGGCCTCGAGATCGCCGAGGATCTCGAACCGATAGCCCCCTCGCGCATCGCGAGGCTTGACCTCACGCGCGTACATGGCGTGTCCAGTGCCAACCAGCATCGATCGAA
>JBEQUD010000276.1:0-3135 GCA_040349235.1 Acidobacteriota bacterium | reverse complement strand
CCGCGGCATCGACACACTGACGCTCCCGATTGCAGGAGCCATGCGTGCGATGGAGGGCACGCTGCACGACGCATTTGCCGGGACCGACCCAGGCGTGGCCGAGGAGAACATCCAGGCGCGCATTCGCGGCAATCTGCTGATGGCGCTCTCCAACAAGCGCAACGCGCTGCTTTTGACGACCGGCAACAAATCCGAGCTCTCCGTCGGCTACTGCACGCTGTACGGCGACATGTCCGGGGGGCTGGCGGTCATTGCTGACGTCCCCAAGACGATGGTGTACCGCGTGTCGCGCTGGCTGAACGCGGAGCGTGGACGGCTCGTCATCCCGACAGCCAGCCTCACTAAGGCCCCTTCTGCGGAGCTGCGACCCAACCAGACGGACCAGGACTCGCTGCCGCCCTACGACGTGCTCGACGAGATCCTGCAGCGCCACATCGAGCAGCACCAGGGCGCCGACGACCTCGTCGCGGCGGGGTTCGAGCCGTCCACCGTCGAGCGCGTGCTGCGCCTCGTGCGACTCGCCGAATTCAAGCGCAAGCAGGCCGCGCCCGGCCTGAAAGTCACCGACCGGGCGTTCGGCACTGGTTGGCGCATGCCCATCGCCGCGAAATTCTGACCAGGCAACTGCGGACTACGCGATTGCGTGGCCACCTGATCGCGTGATCCCCTGGGTCAATCAGGTTCGAGTGTCGCGCCGTCGGGCTTGGCCGCGGGAAACATCCCCGGGGTGGTGTCTGGAGCGTCGCTGTCGCGCCAGCGCCGATGCATCCACAGCCAGAGCTCGGGGTTGCGGCGCACGTACATCTCGAGGACGTCGGTGCACCGCTGCGTGAACTCTCGAATCGCATCCTCGCTGTCGGCGCGCGGCGGCTCGATCGGGTGCTCGTACACCAGGCGATAGCGGCCGCCAGGAAGCGGGAGCGCGAAGCACGGCACGACCGGCGCGCCGGTCCGCAGCGCGAGCGCGGCCACCGCTGTCGTCGTCGAGGCCGCCCGGCCGAAGAAATCCACGCTGACAGCGTCGCGGCTCTGGATGTGCTGGTCGATGAGGACCGCAATGCCGTGTCCCGCATCGAGCGTGCGCATCACCCGGCGGATCATGCCCTGACGGTAGATCACGGGGTTCCCCGTGCGCCCTCGGATCTGTTCGAGCAGCGCATGCAGATGCGGGTTGTCGAGCGGCCGTGCGATGACGCTGAAGGGCTCGAGCCGCAACGCGTGGGCGAGCGCGTGCAGTTCCCAGTACCCGAAATGGCCGGTGTAGAACAGCACGCCCTTGCCGTGCGCATACGCCAGACGGGCGCGCTCCTCTCCTTCGAATTCCACGCGCGAGAGGATCTCGGCGTCCGACAGCGTCGCGAACTTCAGCATCTCCATGAGGAGACGGCCGAAGTGCTCGAACGTCTTCCGCGCAATCCTGCGCCGCTCGCGAGAAGGCCGCGTGGGAAACGCGGCCGCGAGATTGCGCTCGGCGGTCCGCCGGTGCGCACCGTCGAGGAGGTAGCACACCCGGCCCAGGGCCGTCCCCAGCCCGCGCACGACCGGGTCCGGCGTGACACGGACCACCGCCAGGAGCATCTTGACGACCGCGAATTCGAGGCGATGTCTCATTGGGCCGCTCGAGGTGCGTGGAAGCTTGGGTGCGCGGACGCCGGGGCGCCCCCCCGCCGCGGCGTCCCCGTGTCCGGCCGGTCGCGACGCGCGGCGGCAACGCGGGCGACGAGCCATTCCCTGAATGTCGCGGCAGGTTCGATATCGACGAGCAGCGGCACGGCGGCGATCGGCAGGTCGCCGCGCTCGCACGACTCGAAGCGCACGGCGTCCTTCTCGGTCGTCAGGATGATCGCTGCGGCCGCGGCGCGGGCGGCGGCGCCAATGCGCCTGACATCGCGCGTCGTGAACGGGTGATGGTCGCGGAAGCTCATCTCGCCCACGATGTGCCAGCCGGCCGAATCGATATCGGAGAAGAACCGTTCGGGCCGCGCGATGCCGGCGACCGCAAAGACGCGCGATTCGGGCGGCACGACGACGGGCTCGGGCGCGCTCCCAATCGTGTGCGGCACGCCCAGCGTGCGCGTGAACTGAAACGACATCGCGACGCCGGCGGTGCGCCCCACGCGTTCGACCGCCGACGCATATCCCGCCGACACCAGCGCCGCGTCCGCCGCCGCGGCGGCGGCCAGCGGCTCGCGCAGCCGTCCCGCCGGCAACGGCGCATCAGCCAGGTCGTCCTCCGACAGGGCCAGGAGGTCGATATCGCGATGGAGCTGGAGGTGCTGGAACCCATCGTCCAGCACGTGCACGGTGGCGCCGAGCTCCTGCTCGGCGACGCGGCCGGCGCGGTAGCGGCTCGCCGCGACCACGACCGCCACCCCTGGCAGCGCGCGCGCGAGCATCAGGGGCTCGTCGCCTGACGAGTCGATGCCTGCGCGAATCACCGCGCCGTCGGAAACGACCGTCACGCCGCGGCTGCGATGCCGGCGGCCGTACCCGCGCGTGAGGATCGCGGGGCGCTCGCCGTTCGCCAGCAGGAGGCGCGCGATGTAGCCGACGATGGGCGTCTTGCCGCTGCCCCCGACCGACAGGTTGCCGACGCTGACGACCGGCATGGCGAGCCTGGATCGGCGCGACGGCTGGCCCGCGTACCACTGACGACGCCAGGTCGCGGCCGCGCTGTAGATCGAGCCGAGGACGGACCTCAATGCACCAATCGGAACGGACGCACGACGCCGCCCGCGCCGCCCGGGGGAAGCAGCTCGGCGACGACGGCCAGCGTCTTGTTCTTCGCGCCCCGGTTCGCCTCGACCAGCGCGCGAGCCGCCGCGCCGAGCCGCGCCTGGCGGACCGAGTCAGTCATGAGCAGCAAGAGCGCCTCGTCGAGCTCGCGCTCGGACCCGACCTGCATCGCCGCGCCGTTGGTCACGAACGCGTCGGCGATTTCCGCGAAGTTCTGCATGTGGGGGCCGAAGACGATGGGCTTACCGAAGATGGCGGGCTCGAGGATGTTGTGCCCTCCCTGGTTCATGAGACTTCCTCCGACGAAGACGGCGGTGGCGACCTGATAGAGCTGGGCCAGTTCGCCGATCGTATCGAGCACGACAACGTCGGCGCGCGGCTCCACGTCGATGGGCAATT
>JBEQUD010000158.1:0-4279 GCA_040349235.1 Acidobacteriota bacterium | reverse complement strand
ACCTGGCCCGTCGAGATGTCGGCGATGGCGGGCAGCGGGCCGAGCCCGGCAATCACCTCAACAAGGACCTGCTGGTACGCCGTCGCAAGGACCCCGCGGGCGGCGGCCAGCGCCGCAGCGACGAGCATCCCGTAGGCCACCGCCTCGCCGTGACGGAAGCGGCGGTACTTCGTGATGGCTTCGACCGCGTGGCCTGCCGTGTGGCCGAAATTGAGAATCCGACGCAGGCCCGATTCCCGCTCGTCGGCCGACACGACCGCCGCCTTGATGGCGCACGACTCCGCGATGATGGGCGTCAACGCGGAGGGTTCGTGCGCGAAGATGGCGGCCCGGTCCCGGCCCACGCGCGCGAACAGCGAGGCGCTGGACGTCATCCCGTACTTGACGACTTCGTACAGCCCGGCGCGGAACTCGCGGCGCGGCAGCGTCGTCAGCACAGAGGGATCGATGACGACCGCGTGCGGCTGGTAGAACGCGCCGATGAGATTCTTGCCAAGCGGATGGTTGACGCCGACCTTGCCGCCGATGGCGCTGTCCACCTGCGCCAGAAGCGTGGTCGGCACGTGGACCAACGCCACGCCGCGAAGATAACTCGCGGCCGCAAACCCCGCCATGTCGCCGATGACGCCGCCGCCGACCGTGACGACCGTCGATGCGCGATCGGCCTTGGCCCGGACCAGCGCGTCGTAGATCCGGGACACCGTCGGGAGCTGTTTCGAGCGCTCGCCGTCGGGCACCAGGATGACCTCGGCGCCCTTTACCGCGCGCGCGATGCGCGCGCCGTGCAGCGCCCAGACGCGCGGACTCGACACGACGAAGCGGCGGGCAGGGACCCGCGCCTCATCGAGCAGCTGCCCAAGGCGGCCGACAAGGCCGTCCGCGATCGAGACCGTGTAGGGGCGGGACGCCGTCGTGACGGGAATCTGCAGGGGCTTGGCGGTCGGCGCGGAGGGCTTCACGGTGGATGGTAGAATAACATCATCACCTCACGCGTCCCGGCCCCGAAGCCCGACCTGCCGCCGCGGACGGCGACCTCCTGAAGATGGACACAGACTACGTCATCGTCGGCGGCGGGATTGCCGGTTTGCGAGCGGCGATCGCGCTTGCGCCCGCGGGCCGCGTGACCGTCCTGACGAAGTCCGACTCCGGCGAGAGCAACACCGGGTACGCACAGGGCGGCATCGCCGCCGCGGTCGGCGACGACGACAGCCCCGCACTCCACGCGCAGGACACGATTCGCGCCGGGGACGGCCTCTGCGATGAAGACGCGGTGCGGGTGCTCGTCGAGCAGGGGCCGGTCTACGTGCACGAGCTCCTCGAGTGGGGGACCAGGTTCGACCGCGATGCCGCCGGCCGTCCGGCGCGCGGGCGCGAGGCCGCGCACAGCGTCCGCCGCGTACTGCACGCAGCGGATGCGACCGGCCGCGAGATAGGACGCGTGCTCTGGGAACGCGTGAGCGGGCTGCCCTCGGTCGCGATCATCAATCATGCGCTCGTGACGGAATTGATTGTCGAGGCCGGCTGCGTCAGAGGCGTCGCCCTCATCGACCGTGCGGGCGCCGTGCAGGAAATCCGTGCCACGGCCACGCTGCTTGCGACAGGCGGTGCGGGGCAGGTGTTTCGCGAGACCACCAACCCGGCCGTGGCCACCGGCGACGGCATCGCGCTCGCCTATCACGCGGGCGCGCGCGTCGCGGACCTCGAGTTCGTCCAGTTCCATCCGACGGCGCTGCGGCTGGCCGGTGCCCCGCGGTTTCTCATCTCCGAAGCGCTGCGGGGCGAGGGCGCCCGGCTCGTCAACAACCGCGGCGACGCGTTCATGCCGGCGTACCACCCCGGCGGCGATCTGGCGCCCCGCGACGTCGTGGCCAGGAGCATCGTGCGTGAAGAGGAGAAAACCGGCGAGGGCGTTTTTCTGACCCTCGCCCATTTAGACCCCGCGTTTGTCGTGCGCCGCTTTCCGACCATCGCCGAGATGTGCCGGCGTGTCGGCCTCGACTTGGCGCGCGATCCGATTCCCGTGGGACCGGCCGCCCACTACATCATGGGCGGCGTCGAAACCGACGAATGGGCGCGGACGTCCGTGCCCGGGCTCTTCGCGGCCGGCGAGGTTGCCTGCACGGGGGTGCACGGGGCGAACCGGCTCGCCAGCAACTCGCTCCTCGAAGGACTGGTCTTCGGGGCGAGAGCGGGCCTCGCCATGCAGGAGCCCCCGCGCGGAGCTGTGCTCAGGGCCGATTGGATCGAAGCGGTCTCGACGCTCGATCCGTCAGCCGCGAGCCCTCCCGAGCCCCTGACCTCTGACGACGTCCGCGACTTGATGTGGCGGGCCGCGGGCCTCTTCCGCACGCGGGCCGCCCTCGAGGACGCAGTGGCCCGGCTGCGGCGCGCATACGAACGCGACCGTCGCGGCCTCGGGGACGCGTTCGGCGCGGGCATCGAAGCCTGGCGGCGGTTCCACCTGGGGACGGCTGCGTGCCTGATTGGCAGGGCCGCGCTGCGGCGCGAGGAGAGCCGCGGCGGGCATTTCCGGGCCGACTTCCCCGAGCGCGACGATCGCCACTGGCGGGTGCATCTCGGGGATCGGCGCGACCCACTACAATAGCGATTTGTGTCCGCAGTGGCGCGCGCGCTCGATCGCCGCGCGAATGGAGCTCGATGGCGAAAAGTGACAAGCCCGAAGGATTCGTGACCGAAATCACCCCGCGCTCGCAGGACTTCTCGCGCTGGTATCTGGACGTGGTCCGTCGCGCGGAACTGGCGGACTATTCCCCGGTCAAGGGCTGCATGGTCATCCGTCCCTACGGCTACGCGATCTGGGAGCTCATCCAGCAGGCGTTCGACAAGCGCTTCAAGGCCACCGGACACCAGAACGCGTACTTCCCGTTGTTCATCCCCGAGAGCCTGCTGACGAAAGAGGCCGAGCACGTCGAGGGGTTCGCGCCGCAGGTGGCGTACGTCACGCACGGCGGCGGCGAGCAGCTCGAGGAGAAGCTCGTCGTGCGCCCGACGTCCGAAGCCATCTTCGGGACGATGTATGCGAAGTGGATCCAGTCGTGGCGGGACCTGCCGATTCTCCTCAACCAGTGGGCCAACGTCGTGCGCTGGGAGAAGGTGACGCGCCCGTTCCTGCGGACGACGGAGTTCCTCTGGCAGGAGGGCCACACGGCCCACGAAACGGCGGAGGAAGGCGAGGCGGAGACGCGCAAGATTCTGGCGCTCTACAAGGAGGCCGTCGAGACCGAGCTGGCCATGCCGGTCGTCACCGGGCAGAAGAGCGACAGCGAGAAGTTCGCCGGTGCACTGCGGACATACTCGATCGAGGCGCTCATGGGCGACGGCCGTGCCCTGCAGGCGGGCACGTCCCACAACCTGGGTCAGAATTTCGCGAAGGCCTTCGACATCACCTTCCAGGCGCGGGACAAGTCCGTGCAGCACGTCTGGGGAACGTCCTGGGGCGTCTCGACCCGCCTCGTGGGCGGCGTCATCATGATTCACGGCGACGACAGCGGGCTCGTCGTCCCGCCGCGCATCGCGCCGTATCAAGTCGTGATCGTGCCCATCCCTCGCGGCAACTGGCAGGAGACGGTGCTACCCAAGGCCCACGAGATCCAGCAGCAACTCATCGACGCTGGCGTGCGCGTCATGCTGGACGACCGCGATGCCTATACGCCGGGCTGGAAGTTCTCGGAATGGGAACTGCGCGGCGTGCCCCTCCGCCTCGAGATCGGCCCCAAGGACATCGAGAAGGCCTCCGTGCTGCTCGCGCGGCGCGATACGCGCGAGAAGCTGCCGGTGCCGATGGAGGGCCTCCCTGGGGCCATCCGCGCGCTCCTCGAGGATATCCAGCAGACGTTGTTGGCCCGCGCCGTGGCCTTCCGCGACGACCGGACCCAGCGGACGAGCAACTACGAGGAGTTCGGCCAGATGATGGAGGGGCGCCCGGGCTTCGTGGTCGCCCCATGGTGCGGGTCGGCGGCGTGCGAGGCGCAGATCAAGGCCGACACGCAGGCGACCATCCGGAACATGCCGCTCGACGCCGAGGCCCCAGGCGGCGTCTGCGTCCGCTGCGACCAGCCGGCCCAGGCCGAGGCCTGGTTCGCCAAGTCGTACTGAGGTTCGCTTCGAGCGCTCGCCTCAGGCCCGCGGGGCTTTTCGCGCGGCGGGCGGCCAGACTTCGTCGATGAGCGGCTTGTGCCGCTTCTCCAGCTTCCTGACGACGGCGTGGCGGCGGGTGATCCCCTCGCGCGCGACAATAGCCCGGAAGGCATCGACCAGG
>JBEQUD010000156.1:0-4635 GCA_040349235.1 Acidobacteriota bacterium | reverse complement strand
AAGACCGCCACGGTGCTGCAGGGGCTCGGCTTCACGCCCGAGGACGTCACGCGCCCGACGGAAACATTCTCAGGCGGCTGGCAGATGCGCATCGCGCTGGCCAAGCTGCTGCTCGGCCAACCGGGGCTCCTGCTGCTCGACGAACCGACGAACCACCTCGACCTCGAAGCGCGGAACTGGCTCGAAGCATACCTGAACGGGTACCCGCACGCCGTCATCCTGGTGTCGCACGATCGCTTCTTCCTCGACGCGGTCGTCACGCGCATCGCCGACCTCACGCTCAGAACGCTCACCGACTACGTCGGCAACTACAGCGACTACCTCGTCGCCCACAGCGCACGCATCGAGGCGCTGCGGAAGGCCAAGCACGAGCAGGACGAGGAAGTGGGACGCGTCAAGATGTTCATCGACCGCTTCCGCTACCAGGCGACGAAGGCGTCGCAGGTGCAGAGCCGCATCAAGATGCTGGAAAAGGTCGTCCCCATCGAGGTCCCGCTCGAGCGCAAGCGCATCCACTTCGACTTCCCGAGCTGCGGCAAGAGCGGCCGAACGGTCCTCGAACTGAAAGGCGTGCGCAAAGCGTACGGGGACCGCGTCGTCTTCCCGGACGTCAGCCTGCACATCGAACGGGGGGACCGGATTGCCCTGGTGGGGCCGAACGGCGCCGGCAAGTCCACCCTGATGCGGATGCTGTCTGGCGAAGAACGGCCGGATGCGGGCGATCGGGTCGAGGGGCACAACGTCGTGATGCAGTACTTCGCCCAGGACGAAGCGACGCGGATGGACCCCGCGCCGACCGTGTACGAGACGCTGGCATCCGGCTCGCCGCTGCACATGGTCCCCGCCATCAGGAACATCCTCGGCGGGTTCCTGTTCTCTGGCGACGACGTGAACAAGCGCGTGCGCGTGCTTTCGGGGGGCGAGCGCACGCGTCTGGCGGTCGCGCGCATGCTGCTGCGCCCGTCGAACGTCCTGCTGCTCGACGAACCGACGAACCATCTCGACCTCGACTCGAAGGAGGTCCTGCTCGACGCGCTCGTGGACTACGGCGGAACGCTCATCTTCGTCTCCCACGACCGCTATTTCGTGGAGCGGCTGGCGACGAAGATCGTCGAGATCGGACACGGCGGCGCGACCGTCTACCCGGGCACGTACCAGGAATTTCTCTGGCACAAGGAGCACCCGCAGGCAGACACGCGAACCGACGGGCGCGAACGTCGAGGCGCAGCGGCGGCGCCGGCCACGCCGCGCGCCGCGCGGCCCGCGCGGACCGAACCCCAGGCAAACAAGTCGGCCTCGGATAACCACGACGCGAAGAAGAAGTCCGATGCCGCCGTCCGGAAACGGCACCGCGAGCATCAAGCGCGTCAGGCGGAAATCGAGCGGCTCGAAGCCCGGATCGCTGAATGCGAGGCGACGGTCCGCGAGCTCGAGCGCACGATGAGCGCCGCGGGCTTCTACGAGAATCGCGAGGCCGCGCAGCCGGTCATCGACCAGCACCAGGCGCTGATGTGGAAGGTCGGCGAATTGATGAGCCGGTGGGAAGAATTGCAATCCTCCGACATGGCCAACGCCTGACGAAATCGTCAAATCGATTACGAATCCGGTCAAGCAGATAGGGGCCCGAGCCGATACAACGCTTAGGTGCCCGCACATTCTCCCTTTCCGATTCTCCCGGACCGTTTCGCCAGCCTGCGGGCACGGGCTTTGCCTTTTGCTGCACCGTTGACCCACCACGCTGACATGACCGAAATCTTCCCGGGCGACATGCTCGACGACCCGGCCGCACCTCGGACGCGGCGGATCCCTGGTCGCCGTCGGAACAGCCGGGCTACTGTTGTGGACGAAGACCCGGTCTTCCGGCACCTCGTCAGCAGCATGCGCAACGGCGTCATCGCGTTCCACCGCGACGGCACGCTCGCGCTGATGAACGACGAGGCCTACCGCATCTTCGCCCTCGACCGTCGCGTCGGCGACGTGGGCCGCCCGCTTTCCGAGGTCCTGCAGCAGCGCCCGTCCGTCATCCGCGTGCTGGCGTGTGCCTTCGAGATGAGCCATCTGCCCAACCGTGCCGAATTGCGCTTGAAGGACCTCGACCGCGTCATCGGATACACGCTGTCGCAGGTCAAAGACGACAGCGGCCAGGCGATTGGCGCGGTGATGTTCTTCAAGGACCTGACGCGGGTCGAGCAGCTCGAGGAGCGCGAACGGTTGCGGGATCGGCTGGCGTCTCTCGGGGAGATGGCCGCGGGCATCGCCCACGAGCTGAAGAACCCGCTTGCGGGCATCGAGGTCATGGCAGGGCTGCTCCGGCGCCAGGTGCCGGACTCGCCCGCCACGCAGTCGCTTTTGGCGGACATCATGAGCGAGGCCAAGCTCGCCAACGCCATCGTCGGCGAGATGCTCGAGTTCGTCCGCCCGCTCAGGCTGCAGGTCGAGCGCATCAACCTGGCGGCGGTGATGCACCAGGCCACCGTCCTCGCCGACTCCAAAGTGGCGCGGGGCGACGTCCTCGTGGCGCTCAACCTCGCGCCCGATTTGCCGATGATAGACGGAGACGAGCAGCAGCTCTGCCAGGTGTTCACGAATCTGCTCGCCAACGCCTTCGAGGCGTTGAACGGGCGGGGACACGTCACGATCACCGCGGTCGCGCGCGTGTTCGACGGCGACCCGGCCATGCCGAGCGGTCAGGCCGCGGTGCCGATGGTGGTCGTGGACGTGGCCGACGACGGGCCCGGCGTCCCGCCCGAGCTGGCGGACAAGATCTTCGACCCGTTCTTCTCGACGAAAGCGCAGGGCTCGGGTCTGGGCCTGGCCATCGTCACGAAGATCGTGGACGCACACGATGGGCGCATCGATCTCAGCAGCAGCAGCGCGGGCACGCGGTTCCGCGTCACGCTTCCCGTCTCGAACACGACCGGATGGTTCAGGCAGCCGCGCCCGGGCGAGTAGACACCGAACTCCGCGAAGGGCCTAAGTTATGGGACGCATTCTCATCGCCGACGATCACGACGCACTCCGACGCGGCCTCGCGCGCGGCCTCACCGAGGCCAAGCACGACGTGGAGGAGGCGTCCAATGGCAATGCCGCCATCGAGCGTCTGCACGACAGCTACTTCGACGTCGTGCTGACCGATCTCAAGATGAACGGCAGCGACGGCATGGACGTCCTCCGGACCACGCGCGCGCTCCATCCGACGACCTCGGTCATCCTGATGACGGCCTTTGGCTCGGTCACCACGGCCGTGGAAGCGATGAAGATCGGCGCGTTCGACTACGTGCAGAAGCCGTTCGAGATCGAGGAGATGGAGGTCAAGATCGAGAAGGCACTGGAACTCAAGCGCGTGAAGAACGATCTCGAGTACCTCCGGGACACCCAGCAGGACATCTACCATTTCGACCGCATCGTCGGCTCCAGCGCGGCGCTGCAGCACGTGCTCGGCATCGTCAAGAAGGTGGCCAAGAGCAACACCACCGTCCTCATCCGCGGCGAAACGGGCACCGGCAAGGAGCTCATCGCGGGCGCCATCCACCACAACTCGCTCCGGATGTCGCGCAACTTCGTCAAGGTGAACTGCGCGGCCCTCCAGGAAAACCTGCTCGAGTCCGAGCTCTTCGGGCACGAAAAAGGCGCGTTCACCGGCGCCGACAAGCAGCGCATCGGCCGGTTCGAGCAGGCGGACGGCGGCACGCTGTTCCTCGACGAGATCGGGGACATGAGCCCCAGCACGCAGGCCAAGATCCTCCGCGTGCTGCAGGAGCACGAGTTCGAGCGCCTCGGCGGTACGCGCACGCTGCGCGTGGACGTGCGGCTCATCACGGCCACCAACCGCGACCTCGCCGGCATGGTGCAGACCGGCCAGTTCCGCGAGGACCTGTATTACCGCCTGAACGTGGTCTCCATCGAGATGCCGCCGCTCCGCGAGCGCAAGGACGACATCGTGCCGCTCGCCAACGCCTTCATCCGGCGGTTTTCCGGCGAGCTGAAGAAGCGGATCGATGGGGTCGATCCGGATGCGCAACGGCTGCTGCTCCGCTACAACTGGCCCGGCAACATCCGCGAGCTCGAGAACTCCATCGAGCGCGCGATGCTCCTCGCCGAAGGGCGGTCCATCGTCGGCGGCGACCTGCGCCTCGGCGACGCCGCGATGCCGGGCACGAACCGCGACCAGACGTCCGTCGTCAAGATTCCGCCCGCGGGCATCCCGCTCGAGGACATCGAACGCCACGCGCTGGTCGAAGCGCTGAAGATGTCGAACTGGGTGCAGAAGGACGCCGCGGAGCTGTTGTCCATCAGCCCGCGCGTGATGAACTACAAGATCAAGACGCTCGGGATCGAGTTCCCCCGAGGCCGGCGCGCGGCACCGCTCGTCACACCAGCCGAACATCTCGAAGCCATCGCGTAGCCCCGCGACGCCACTGTCGCACGTCAGAGCGCCACCCGTGTCTGGAGCGGGCGCAACGGTCGTGCCGGCCGGCTGCGGCCGCATCGCGCGCCGGGAATGCGACCTTCGCTCGAGCCCTTTCGCAGCCACGCCGACTACCAGCTCTCTTGAACGATGGCCGCTCACGGCCAATACCGCTCTTGCCGATCCGACCAGCACGGATCGTGCGCACCTGAGTCGGCGCGAGGAAT
>JBEQUD010000144.1:0-6622 GCA_040349235.1 Acidobacteriota bacterium | reverse complement strand
CTGGCGAATGCCTCGGGGGTGACAGCGCCGCTCGGGAGTCCCTATATTCTCGTGCCGGGGTCTTCCGGCGGGCTGGGTGCGGGCGCGTCGTTGACGGTTGTGCTGCAATTCAGCAACCCGACAAACAGCGCCATCGCCTACAACTCGCGGGTGCTGACCGGCATCGCGGCCCCCTAGGATCTACCAACGACCGCGTGGCTGCCGCCAGTACGACGGCGGCTGCGCGGTCCCACATCCTCGGCTCTTGTACCGCAGGGCTGGAACGGCGCATAACCCGCGCGCTGGCAATACTGAATCCCTATATACGCATTCTCTATGCCTGCGGCGTTCTACCTGGACGTCAAATCGTTACCTCAAGTCGTTACCGGAGGCGTCACGATCACCTCCTTGGCTCCTACAAACACAGTGTTGTAGCCAGTGAGACGAAATCGAGGCTGGAGTCCATTGCCGTCACCTTGGAGCGCCTGGAGCGCAAGCGGGAAAGGTAAGAAGTGAGCGCGTACTGATCGCGTTCGCGCCGACGCCGCCCGTGACGAGGAGAAACGGGACGGCCGGCAGCCAGTATCGCGGCTCGACCCATAGCGGCAGAAAGAACAGCAGCATGTAGAGCCACACCGATGCACAGAGCATTGACGTCGTATTGGCCCGCGACGCCAGAAGGCCTAGCATCGCGAGGGCCAGCGGCACCAGCGAAAACGCCGACAGCAGCCCGAGCTTGATGGACAGGCGCAACCAATCGCGACCGGCCCAGAGGCGGTTGTAGGACTGATAGATGCCGGTGAAGACGTCGAAGCTGCTGATGAACAGGTACGGCACGGCGCGGACCCGGGACGCGAGATAGCGCCCCGGGCTGGCGCGGATACTTCGCACGCCTTCGCGAAACAGTCCGGCCGCGCTCGACCGCTGCGGATGGGTGCGGAACGCCACCCAATTGAAGAGCGTCTGTTCCCAGTCCCAGTGCGACGCGACACAGAAGAGCCCGGCGACGACCACCGGATCCTGCAGGGCCAGGTGCCCAGCGACGCGACTGGCGCGCATGGACCACGGAGCGATGGCCAGCGCCGTCACGACGAGCAGCACGAGTCCGTGCGCGAAGGCCCGGCGCGCGCGACCGAGCAGGACCACGCCGCAGAAGACGAACGGCCACATCAACACCAGCGGACGGCACAGCATCGCCAATCCGAGCAGCAGCGCGCCCACGGCTGTCAGCCGCAATCGATCGGTGCGCACGGAGACGGACAGCACCCACACCGCGGCGACGAGGAGCGCGGTGAACAACGACTCGGCGAGAATCGTGCTCGTCGAGGCCACCGCGCCGGGATGCAATGCGTACATCACCCCGACGGCTGACGCCCATTTCAGCGGGACCATCGATCGCGCCAACAGAAAGACCAGGACGCCCGTGAAGGCGCCCAGCAGGGCTTGGACCATCGCCACCGCATACACGGACGTGAACCCCAACCCACTCAGCATGCCGATGAACACGGGATACAGGGGCGGGAAGCGAATCGACAGCGCAAAGGGTGCGGCAGTGTCGAGGCTCAAGGTGCCGTGCGCCACCAGGTTGTGTCCCAGGGCCAGGTATTTCTCGGAGTCGAGGTTGAGCGCTGGACCACGCCACGCCAGAAACGCAGACCGTCCGGCGGCGCCGAGCAGGAAGACCGCGCCGGCCGCGAGACGCGTGCGTCCAGCGTCAGACATCGGCGTCCGTGCCCCTCTGTCCGGCCATGCCTCTCTGGCGCGCGCGGAGTATGGCCAATTCCTGAACCACGACGGCGAGGCGCTGGGCAATCAGTGTCACCTGGGTCAGCACGTAGACGAGGAGGAACACGACGAAACAGAGCGCGAGCAGGGTCAAGGCCGACGTCGGGAACAGCGCGCCGACCAGGTGGGTGACGCGGGTGAGCAGCGGCGGCGTCGAGAGCAGGATGACGACCCCGACGGTCGGCAGGAGAAAGATCACGGCGTAGCCGACATAGAGGCGCTCGCTGCGGACCTGGTTCAAGATCCAGAGCATTAGCAGTAACGCGATCGCGTCGAGAACCACGATGCCTTGGACGGTCATCAGCACATGTCCTTTCGACGTCGCTCTCTGCGCGTCAACGCCGCCTGGACCACCCCCAGGAGGACGAGGACGGTGGTCTTCAGCGGGTAGGTGACGTGGCTGGCGGCGGTATACATGGACGCGCCGTGCGTGCGCGCCGACATGGTCACCGGAAACTCGCCGACGGTGTATCCCAGGCCCATCAAGTACACAATCGCTTCCGCGTGCAGGTCGCCGAGCTGCCAGCTCGTCAACGCACCGAACACGCGGCGCTTGATCACTTTCAGCCCAGACGTCGTGTCGTAGATGCGTCGCCCCGAGAGGATCTTCACGAACCACGAGAACGTGTGCATGCCCAGACGACGGCCGGGCGGAGCCTGGAAGGCGTCGTTCGCCTCGACATGGCGCGAGCCGATAAGGACGTCCCACTGCGCGTTCACGCTCTCCGCGTACATGTTGCGCACCTGGCTCGGATGATGCTGGCCGTCGGCGTCGAGGGTGATGAGCACGTCGTAGTCGCCCTTGATCGCATACTTGATGGCCGTCTGGATGGCGCGTCCGTACCCCAGGTTGCAGAGATGCGTGGCCGTCACGACATCCAGTTGCTGCAATACCCGCGGCGTCGCGTCGCGCGACCCGTCGTCCACGACGAGCAGGTCGAACCCAGGCAGCGCGCGCCTGACCTCGTTCACCGTCTGACCAAGGGTCGCTTCTTCGTTGTAAGCGGGGATGGCGACCAGCACCCGGTGCGCGGGCAAGGACATCATCGATGTGCGCCTTCCGTGGCGCGCGAACGCAACCGCATCCAGACCAGCGCGCCGACAGGCATGCGAAGGAGCGAGGCCTCGACCAGTTGGATGCACGCCAGGGTCCAGGCGTTCAGCGCGCCGCGGCTCGCGAACAACACGATACCGCCCGTGCTCACGAGCATCGCCAGGTTGAACCACCGCAGGGAGTCCAGCCCGACGGCGAGCGGGCGGAAGACCAGGAAGCCCAGGAGAAGCCATGCCGCGACCACGAGGACGTAGAACACCGGCAGCGCGGCGATGTACGCCGGTGGGAACAACCGCACGATCAACACATGACCGAGCAGCAGGCCGCCGGCCAGGAACACGCCGCTGACGATGACGCTCGAGGCGACATAGCGTCCGACCAGCCGCTTCAGCTGTGCGAGCCGGCCCTGGGCGATGAGGGCATTGATCTCGGGTGTGATGGCCGTCTGGATATTGGTCTGCAACAGGCCGAGCGGCGCGGTGAGCTGCTTGGCCAGACCGTACAGCGCCACCTGCGTGGGTGAGGAAAACAGACCGAGGACGAAGAGGTCGCCAGGGGCGGTGGCGAACTTGAGATACCCGGACAGATTGCTGTGCCACAGGGTGGCCAGGAGATCCGAACGCTGTTTCGCCAGCGCTGCGACCGAGACGCGCATGCCCACGTGCCGGAGGAAAGGCCGCGCCAGATGTAGCGCCCGCACCAGGGGCGGCACGGTCTGCACGAATGCGCCAATCGCAAAGATGGTGATGACGGCCGTGAGCGTGTAGCCCGCATGCGTGGCCACGTAGGCCGAAAGCAGGATCAGCGTGACAAGGCTGCCCAGCACCTGCGGCACGACAATCGACGCGAAACGATCGTGAATGCGAAGCAGTGGCTCGTAGACGCCGCTGCACGCGGAGACGAGAACGGTGCAGCCGTAGATGGTGAACAACGGCGACAGGCCCAGGTGCGGGTACAGGCGCTCGGCCAACCAGGGCGACGCCAACAGCACGCCGCCGTAGATCGCGAGACCGGACGCGAGACTGATGCCCAGGCACACGAGCAGCAAACCCTTCACGGCGGGCATGTCGTGCCGTTCGTGGAGCGGCTTGAAGAAGCGAAACATCACGTCGCTCACGCGCAACCCGAAGAACGAATCGAAGAAGACGAAGACATTGAGTACCGTGAACACGCGGCCGTAGTCGTCGATCGTCAGCGTTCTCGCCAGGAGCGTGGTTTGTCCGAGCTTGAGGCCGAGGGTGAGCCCCGATCCGAGCAGGCTCATCGAGACATTGCGTCTGACGCGGTGCCAGATCGAGGTGTCGTCAGCGTCGAGTCTGATCTGGTGCAAGGCCCGTGGCCCCCCCGGCCGCAATCGTGATGACGAGACACAGGAACACGTAGCGCAGACGATAGAGGGCGCCGACGTTGACGACGACAAGGCCGAGCGCGGTCAGGCCGGTGGCGGCGACTGATGAGAGCAGCCACACCGCGATCCGGCGCCGTCCCCGCCAGAGCCCAGCCACGGCCACGACGTAGACGGCGTACATCGCGACGCTCTCGAGTCCACTGAGCCGGCGCGCCGTCAACCCGACGCGCCCCCCCGTCGTGGTCCACATGTCGGGAAACGGCGCCAGGAACCCGATCGCGGCCGCGCGCGGCAGATAGCCGACCAGATCGCCCATGCCCGTCAAGGGGACCTGGTCGTCGATATTCGAGCCGGCGTCGCGGTATCGCTCGAGGAACCGGCCACGCACCCGTGCCACGCGCGCCGCCACATCCCACCAGGCAAGTGCGGGCTGTGGCGCGCTGGCCGCCGCCGCGGCCGCCGCCGCGTGGGGGCGCTCGTGCGACTCCGGGAGGACGCGCGTCGCACCGACGGTGATCGCCGTGAGCAACGCGATGCCGATGATGTTGGTGGCCTGGGCGCGATGGTCCTGGACCTGCCGGACGAGGAACAGCCCCGCACCGATCAAGGCCGTCGCAACCACGACGTCCGCCATGTTGTCCCGGGAGAAGGAGAGCAGCACCGCCAGGAGCCCGCCGCCGGCTCCAGCTGTGAGCGCGCCTCGCCACGAGTAGGCTCGCGAGAGCAGGCGCGAAATCACGACGACGAGCGCCAGCAGGCCGCCGGCGAACAGCGAATCCTTGAGGAACTGTGTCGAGTGCAGCAAGAATGACGGCCACAGCCCGACCGTTCCCGCGGCGAGGAGGCCCGCACGCGGATTGAACGCGTCCCGCCCCAGGATGAAGACGAGGAGGAGAATCGCCAGATAGCTGAGGGCGTTGATCGGCTCGGCGCCGAGAATCGTGACGCCCGCCCATCGGCCCACGAGCGCCAGGCTCAGCGAGAACAGTTTGATGGCCAGGGGCTCCGACGCGGTGAGCCAGGCCAGCATCCCGCCGCTCGTGAGCCGTTCGCTCAACGACAGGGCGTCTGCGCGGTACAACAGGCTGTCGGGCGTCAAGGCGACGGTGATGCCGTTCGTGTCGATGGCGAGCGGAAAGAGGGCGGCGCGGCCAACGCCCAGGAGGGCGATGGTGACGGCCGCATGAAACGCGGCCGCGGCGGCCAGAAGGCCCGCCGGACGGGACCATGCGCGGGTGCCTACGCCGCTCGGGCCGGATTTCACCAGCTAATTCTTGTCACGGCGGCCTGGCGCGGACTGTTCAATAGTGAACACCCCGCTCGCGAACACACGAGGTATACGTACAGCGCCGAGGGCCACGCCGATGCGCTACCGCTACGTCGTCGTTCCCCATCCGCACATCGTCATCGACGAAATCGTCGCGCCGGATGTGTACACGGCCATGCGCTTCCCGGACGAGTACCTCGAGCCTGACGCGAACTGGGGGCTGACCAGCACGGATGCTCGCTATGCCGACGTCCTCGCCGACCCGAACTGGCGCGCGCTCCACGACACCCTGCGCGGCGAACGATTCGTGTCCCGTGTACTGCGCACCTTCGCGCCAGACATGAAGCGTGCGGCGTGCCTCGTGGACCCCGATCGCGCGCGGCTGACCGGCTTCGTCGAATCGCGCGCCGACAAAGCGCGCAAGGCACTCGTGGGGCCCGGCGACCCGAACGACGTGTTCACGCGTCTGGATTTTCAGTCGAAGCGCGCGGGTCACTACCGCGAGTTCGTACACCTGGACTGGCCGCGTCGAGTCGTCGGCGGCATCCTCTTCTTCTCGGACGCGGACGAAGAGGGGCTCGTTGGCGGGGAGTTGGCGCTCTATCGCGATCGCGGCTTTCGCAACGATCGGTGGTGCCACGCGCCCGAGCGTGTCGCCGCGTTCCCCGCCAGGCACAACACCGGCGTCATCTTCTTGAATTCCAATGCCGGTTTTCACGGTCCCTGCGCGATGACGGCACTGCGAGGACGCCGCCGCTGGCTCTACTACACGATTTCGAGCCGATCGGATGTCTGGCCGTGTGCCCGCGGTGACGCCGACGATTCGCGGCCTCCGCACGCCCTGGACAGAGGATGAACGTCGTTCTCGTGTGGCACGGTCCCGACGACGCCGCGGAACGGGCGCCCTTGGCACGCAGGCAGGTGCCGCTGCTCGCACGGCTCGCCACCCAGGGCGTCGCCGCGGCGGTGGTGCTCCTCGGCGATCGCGGCGGACTGCGCACGGACCTCGAGGCGGCGGGGATCCCGGTCGATGTCCTGCGGACGCCCCTTGGGCCGCGGCTGGGGGCGGTGGCGCGCCTGCCGGGGGCCGTTCTCGGCCTCCGGGCTCTTCTTCGCCGGCTCGATCCGGACGTGATCGAAGGCGACGAGCCGATGCCGGCCATCGCCACCGGACTTGCCGCGCGCCGCC
>JBEQUD010000134.1:0-3923 GCA_040349235.1 Acidobacteriota bacterium | reverse complement strand
ATATCTTTCGCTGTACAGCTGGCCGGCTTGCTGATAAGCTGGCACGAACAGCCCAAGACACCTGTACTCTACGGCGCCGCGCGCGTCAATCCGGGCAAGACTCGACGATTCTTCTGGTCGTAGGGTTCGAAGACCGTAAACGGAGAGAGCATGCTGAATGCGCTGAGGAACATCACCGGCGGCCGGGCGAAGATTGTCCAGAAGCAGGTTGACGAGCTCGAGCAATTGCTCGCGACCTCTCGCGAAGAGCGCAGCGCCGTCAGCGCCATGCTGACCACACTGGCCATGCAGAGCGCGAAGCTGGCCCCCCTCAAGAATTCGCTCGAGCAGATCGCGGGTAAGGCCGCCACCGCGACGACACGACTGGGCGAAATCGACCAGCGGATCAGCAGCCTCGACGATCGCACCAAGGAGCTCGAGGCCATCGACGTCCGCATCCAGGCGTTGAAGGACGCCGCGCGGCAAGCCGAGCAGACGACCCAGGACGCCCTCGGCCCAGACGGCGAGCTGCGGAAACACCGCGAGGCGGTCCAACAGCTCTCCTCACAAGCGCTCCAGACCCACGCGAGCCTCGAAACGCTGCGCAAGGAGCGCGCGGTGTTCGAGGAGCTGCGCGAACAGCTGCGCGAATCGGACGGCGACGTCAAGCAGGCCGTCGCGCAGACGGGCGCCCTCCGCGGCGAGTTCGACCAGATTCGCGCGACAGCCACCACCCTCGCCCAGGACTACTCGCGCATCCGCGAGGCCTCGCGCGAGGCCCGCGAGGACGCCACGACGGCGATGGCCACCGTCAAGGAAATCGACAAGAAACTCGAACCGTTGGCCCAGTTGCAGGAGCTGAGCCAGAGCGCGGAGGAGCGGCTCGGCGCGCTGAACGCGCTGTCCGAGCACGTCACGCGCAAGGCCCGCGCGCTCGAGGGCGCCCAGCAGGCCGTCGAGCACGCCGTCGTCCAGACCAACCGCGTCAACGAGATGATCTGGTCGATGGACGCGCAGATTGCCAAGATCGGCGAGGCGATGAAGCAGGCGACCAAGGCCGAGGACACCGTGGGGCGCATCGAGCGGTTGTCGGACGACACGGCCCATCGCATGGATGCGGTGACGAAGCTCAACGAGGAGGTCCAGCGCGAGGCGGCGCGCCTGCAGAAGGAGTCCACGCAGCTGCTCAACGACGTGCGCGGCGGCGTGGGCGCGCTGGCCGTCGGCAAGAAGGAGCTGGATGCATCGAACGCGCGCGTCGAAGCCCTGCAGCTCTCGGTCGCCGACGCCGAGGGGCGCATGGCGAGCCTTGCCGCCAAGGACAAGAACATGGCAGCCCTCGGCGAGCGGGCCGACGGACTGACCACGCATTACGACGCCCTGTTCGCGCAGGCCGAGGAGCTGACCAAGAAGCTCCTGGCGCTGGACGCTCTGCACGAGCAGCTCGCGCAGGTCGATGACCTGTCCAAACGGACAGCCTGGCAAATGGATGCCCTCACCGCGAGCCGGCAGGACCTCGAAGTGCTGCGCAGCGAGATCCAGGATTTCTATAAATCGCACACCGAGATTGCCGCGCTGCGCGACAAGCTCGGCGCCGATCGCCTGGTCTTCGAAGGGTTCATGGAGCGGATGACGTCCATGGCGGTGCGCGCGCCCGAGCTCGAAGCCAAGATGGACGGCATCCTCGGGAAGATGACGCTCCTCGAGGAAGGCACGCAGAAGGCCACGCGGCTCCAGGAATCGGTCGCGGACCTCGACGCCCAGGCCTCGCGCGTCGTCGCACGCGTGCCGTTCGTCGAGAAGCTCGTGTCGCGGTTGAACGGCCTGAACACGATCAGCGCGGATGTCGAGCGCAAGCTCGAAGGCCAGCTGGCGCGCCGTGCCGAAGTCGAAACGATGAAGGCGGCGTGCGACGGCCTGAGCGACCAGATTGGCGACGCGCAGCTCAAGCTCGAAGCGGTGCGCACGACGCAGACCCATCTCTTGCCCCTCGTCGGCGAACTCGATCGGCTGCGCGCCGACGTCGTGGCCGCGCGAGAGCGGCTCGAGACGGTGAAGTACGACGACGAGACGATCGCGGCCCACCAGAAACGGTTCGCGGATCTGGTGACGTCGAGCAAGGCCGTCTCCGCGGAGGTCGCCGAGCGGGCGAGGCAGGTGCAGACGCTGTCCGAGGAGATAGCCCGCGCCACCGCACTCAAGGACGAGCTCTCCGCCGAGCTCGACCGCGTGCACGGCCGGCAGCGTGAGGCGGTCAGTCAGATTCACGCCTCGGAAGACCAGCTCGCGCGCACGGAGAAGATGTTCAAACAGCTCGAGCAACGCCGCACGCAAGTGGCGTTAGGGGAGAAGAAGGTAACGGCCGTCGAAACCCGCCTGGGCGAAATCAAACAGCTGTCGGAGGCCTTGGACAGGGACATCCAGGCGATTGCCGTGCGCGAGGAGCTCGTCAGCGCCGTCAGGGCGGAAGTCGAACAAGTCCACCAGATCAGCGCGCAGAGCAAGGCCGACCTCGTCTACGTGGCCGAGAACCGCTCCGAGATCACCGCGCTCAAGACCAACGTGGACGATTTGCTGGCGCGGATTGCGGAAACCGACAACCGAATCGCAGCGATCGACGCCAGGCGGAAGGTGGTTGACGAGGTCCAGACCAAGGCGAACACGATCGTCAATCTGCTGGCCGACGTCCGCATCAACATGGAGACGCTCGGCGAGCACCGGGCCGTCATCGACCACGTGACGGAGAAGAGCGCGCAACTCGAGCTGATGGTCCACGAGGCGAAGAACACACTGCGGTCGCTGCAGCAGGAACGCGAGCTCGCCGAGCGGATCGGCCAGGAGGTCAGCCAGCTCCGCTCGCAAACGGGCACGTCGAAGCACCTCGATCGTCCGATCGACCTCGATCCATCGACGCGGCAGCGGCCGCGGCTCATCGGCGGGTAGCGCGGCGCGGTTCGATGCGCATGGGCATCAACCTCGGCGTGGCGAAGACGAAGGCGACAAAACGGGCCCATGACGCGACAAAAGTCGCGGCGCTGCTGGCCCCGCCTCGCGGGCGGCTGCTCGTCAGTGCACGGACATACAGGCGTTGGCGCACCCCCGTCGCGGCCCGCCGTTTGCCTCTCATCGCGCCGTGCAGAGGGAGCCTGCTCGGGTGAGCGCGTGGGGCCGTCGGCGCCGGACGAGTTCGCGGGTTGCCCGGCGGGAGCGTCGGCGCACGATCTGGTCGATCACGGCCGTGCTCGCGGCCGTGATCTGCGTGTCGCTCCTGATTGCGCTGGCGGCCGGGTTCTTCTAGGCCGGCCTGCGCCTCTCCTACTTCCTCGTGAGCTCCGCGTACACGACGTCAGTGTAGGTCAGCTGTCCAGCGCCGCGCCCGCCGACGACCGTGCCCGGTTGTGGCGCATCGGCTGGCACCGGCAGTTCGGGGATCGCCGCCTTGATTTCCTCGAGGGTCTTGCCCTGCTTGACGAGCGCCTCGATCTTCGCGCGCTTCTCCTCGGCGGCCCGCGCCTGCGCCTCGACATCAGCCTTGGTCTGTAGCGCCCCGTGGCCTGGCATGATGGTGTCGGCGTCGAGCTTGGCAATCGCCTTGGCGTTGACGATCCACCCGGCGGTCGATCCGTGCTTCTCCGGATGGATGGCGGGGTTACCGAGCGCCCGTTGCGGCGCGATGATATCGCCCGTCGCCACGACCTTCAGATCCGGCAGGTACACGACCAAATCGCCGCTCGTGTGCGCCGGGGCATAGTGGTACAGCTCGAAACGCACCCCGTCGATCGTCATCGTCTCCTTGGCGCCGGAAACGGCGCGGTTCGGCAGCCGATCCGCGGGCGGCGCGCCGCGCCCACCCGCCGCAAGGGCGGCCTCCTGCTCTTTCTTGTTGTTCTCGTGCGCGATGATCGTGATGCCCGCGGGGAACGACGCGAGGCCGTTGACGTGGT
>JBEQUD010000116.1:0-3277 GCA_040349235.1 Acidobacteriota bacterium | reverse complement strand
TTGGCGACCGGCTCGGCGCGCCAGGACAGATCGACTTCGCGCTTGCTCCCGCCGCCCTTCACCCGCGCGGCCAGTTCCACGAGCCGTTCGGTCGCGTCAGCCCGCCTATTGAAGATGACGTCCTCGACGTGCTCGAGCAGTTCCTTGAGAATGTCCTCGTAGACCACGAGCTGTCCGGCGTTGACGATGCCCATGTCGAGGCCGGCCTTGATGGCGTGATAGAGAAACGCCGAGTGGATGGCCTCGCGGACCATGTCGTTGCCGCGGAAGGCGAATGACAGGTTGCTCACGCCGCCGCTCGTCTTCACCCCCGGACACGTCGCCTTGATGATGCGCGTCGCCTCGATGAAGTTGATGGCGTAGGCGTTGTGCTCTTCGAGGCCGGTCGCAATCGCCAAAATGTTCGGATCGAACACGATGTCGCCGGGGTCGAAGCCGGCGCGTTCGGTGAGCAGCTTGTACGCGCGCTGGCAGATCGCGACCTTCCGCTCGATGGTGTCCGCCTGCCCCGTCTCGTCGAAGGCCATCACGACGACGCCGGCACCGTACCGCCTGACGAGGGCGGCCTTGTGCAGGAAGTCGTCTTCGCCTTCCTTGAGGCTGATCGAATTGACGAGGGGCTTGCCCTGCACGCACTTGAGGCCCGCGAGCAGGACCGACCACTTCGAGCTGTCGATGACGAACGGCACGCGCGCGATTTCCGGCTCGGTCGCGATGTAGTTGAGGAAATCGGTCATCGCCTGCTCGGAATCGAGCATGCCTTCGTCCATGTTGACGTCGATGAGGTTCGCACCGCCCCGCACCTGGTCGAGCGCCACCTGCACGGCATCACCGTACTGGTTGTTCTTGATGAGTTTGGCGAAACGGGCCGACCCCGTGACGTTGGTCCGCTCCCCAATCATCTGGAAGTTGGAGTCGGGGCGAATCGTCAACGTCTCGAGCCCCGCGAACTGGGTCAGCGGCGCGCCGGCCGGCGACGCGCCACCGGCCGCGGGTCGGCGCCGGCCGCGCGGGGCGACCCCCTCCACCGCCGTGGCAATCGCCGCGATGTGCGCCGGCGTCGTGCCGCAGCAGCCGCCGACGATGTCCACGAAGCCGCTCTCGGCAAACTCGCGCAGGTACGCGCCCGTCTCGTTCGGCTGCTCGTCGTACTGCCCGAACGCGTTCGGGAGTCCGGCGTTGGGATGGCAGCTGATGTAGCAGCCCGCGACCTTGGCCAGTTCCGCCAGGTAGGGGCGCAGATCCCGCGCACCCAGCGCGCAATTGATGCCGACCGAGAACGGCCGCACGTGCGCAATGGACACCCAGAAGGCGTCGATGGTCTGGCCCGACAGCGTCCGCCCGCTCCGATCGGTCACGGTTACGGAAATCATCACGGGCAGGCGATCGTCGGGATTCGGGAACCGGGCTTCGAACACCTCTTCGATGGCAACGATTGCCGCCTTGGCGTTCAGCGTGTCGAAGATGGTTTCGAGCATCAGCAGGTCGGCCCCGCCGTCGATGAGCCCGCGGACCTGTTCGCGGTAGGCCGCGCAGAGCTCGTCGAACGTCATGTTCCGAAACGCCGGGCTGTTGACGTCGGGCGAGATGGACAGCGTCCGGTTAGTCGGGCCGATGGATCCGGCGACGAACCGCGGACGGTCGGGCGTCCGCGCCGTCCATTCGTCGCAGGCGCGGCGGGCCAGCCGCGCGCCTTCCACGTTCAACTCGTAGGCCAGCGACTGGAGGCCGTAGTCGGACTGCGAGATCGCGTTGCAGTTGAACGTGTTGGTCTCGATGATGTCGCTGCCCGCCTCGAGGTACTGGTGGTGGATGCGGCTGATGACACCTGGCTGCGTCAAGACGAGCAGATCGTTGTTCCCCTTGAGATCGCGCGGCGAGTCCGCAAAGCGCGTCCCGCGGAAGGCCTGCTCCGTCAGCTTCTCGCGCTGAATCATGGTGCCCATCGCGCCGTCGAGCACGAGAACCCGCCGGGCCAACAACGTCGCTATCTGTGTCGCTGCACTCATGTCCACACTCTTATGAAAGGGAGGCCGGCTTCACGCCCGACGCCACGAGCACCGTGAAGGGGTCGCCCGTCTTGCGCGCGCCGACGCCGACCTTGGTGTCCCGCAGCCCGGCCGCCGTCAGCAGCCTGGCCAATTCGTCGTCCGAGAAGCCCAGTGCGCGGTCGCCGAGCTTGCCGCGGACCCAGGTTTCGCGGTGCGTTCGGAGGTCGAGTACGAGCACGCGGCCGCCGGGCACGGTCACCCGGACAGCTTCGGCGACGGCCCGCGCCGGCTGCTCCGCGTGATGGAGCGCCTGGCAGAGCATCGCGACATCCACCGCCCCATCGGCAATGGGCACGCGTTCGAGCTCGCCGCGCTTCCAGACGATATTCTTCACCCGGCGGCGTTCGGCCAGGCCCCTCGCCCGCCGCAGCACCGCCTCGGACCGGTCCACGGCAATCACGCGCGCGGCCCAACGCGCCGCCTCGATCGTCAGGTAGCCTTCGCCGCACCCGAGGTCCGCCACCGTCAACGGCGGAAGCAGGAGCCCGAGCGCGCGGGACCACGCCGCCCAGCTGCGGCCCGGCACCAGCTGCCGCGCGTCGCGCGTGTCGGGGCCGGCATGCGTTTCGAAGTTCTCCTTGCGCAGGCGCAGCACCTCGTGGAGACGCGCGTCGTCCGCGCGGAGCACGGGGTCGTGCACGGCCTCGGCGAACTGACGATCGAGCATCGCGCGCAGCGGGCTGCCTGCCGAGTCGGCGAAGGACGGCGCCAGCCGGTAGTAGCTGAATCCCCCGTCCTTCTCTTCGTTGACGAGGGCCGCGTCCTTGAGCAGGCCCAGGTGGCGCGACACGCCGGACTGCGCCAGACCCAGGACGCCGGTCAACTCCGTGACATTCAGACGTTCGCGGGCGAGCACGCGCAGGAGGCGCAGGCGCGCCTCGTCGCCGAGGAGCCGGTATAGCGCCGACGCCGCCTTCACATCCATAAATCTACATGTATTGATTACCATGGTCAACAACCAACGGCGGCCACGCTCGCCTTGCGGCGTGGCGCCGCCGGCGTTTCCGCCGTGGCGCACCCCCCCCCGGCCGGTTCGCGCACCACACCCCGGCTCGCAAATCTGGCCCGCGTCCTGCACACTGGAGGGGCATGGGGTTGGTGCTCCTTCTCCTGGTGGCGACGCTCGCCGGCAGCACAGCGGTCGCGGCAGAGCCGCCCTCTTCCGTGGTCGTTCCCCGTGGGACAGCGTCACCGCGCCAGGACAGCGCAGGTGCCGGCCTTCCCGT